>JBBRIK010000495.1:0-5208 GCA_038221045.1 Gemmatales bacterium | reverse complement strand
CTCACTATCGCGGCGTCATCGAGGCGGCTGCGGCCGAGCCGCTGGAGCTGCCCACCGGCTGCTGCTTCGAGCGGCTCCTGAGCGAGAGGACCTGCCGGTGAGCGGTCCGCCCGCGCTGACAGTCCCCCCGGAGGATGGCGGCGTCCTCGTCTGGCCGCCGCCGTCCGAGGTCGCCGGGCTGCTCGAACGCAGCCGAACTCGCCTGCGTTCTCTGGATCGAAAACAGGCGCGGGCCGAACTCACCGGCAGAGAGGTGAGCGACCCCGTCATCATGGGCGGGCATCAGCCGGAATTGTTTCATCCCGGCGTCTGGCTCAAGAATTTCGCTCTGCACGATATCGCCCGCACCCATCACGCCCTTTCCGTCAATCTCGTCATCGACAACGACGCGGCCCGGACGACCATTGACGTTCCCGTCGTACGTCTGCCGTTGCCCGCCATCGACGAGTTCCGTCCTCACGCCGTCGCTATTGCCCTCGACCATGTGTCTCCCGGTCTGCCCTACGAAGAATGGAACGTCCGCGATGAGGCGTTCTTCCGGGCGTTGCCGGAGCGCGTGAAGGCGAGCGGCGAGCATGAGCCGGACGACTTTCTGCAGCGCTTCTGGGACGAGGTGTGCCGTCAGCCGACGGCCAATGTGCCGGAGCGGTTGGCGATGGCGCGGCGCTCCCTCGAACGGGCCTGGGGCTGTGAGAACCTCGAAGTGCCGATCAGCGGCGTCTGCCGGACCGAGCCGTTCGCGCGCTTCGCGACGCACATCCTGACCGGTCTGCCGCACTTCCATGACGTCTTCAACTTGGCGGTGCGTGCCTTTCGCAAGGCGCATCGTCTCAAGAGCCGGCATCATCCCTTTCCCGAACTGGTCCGCGACGGCGACTGGCTCGAAACACCATTCTGGACGTGGAAGCCCGGCGCTGTGAACCGGGCACGCCTCTTTGCGCGCCCGCTCGCCGGGGGATTCGCGTTGCGACTCGGGAAGGAAGAGGGACCGGAACTGTTGCGCTCTGACCTCGTCCGCGACTGGATGCGGCTGGAGCAGAACGGCGTCAAGGTGCGCAGCCGGGCGGTGACGACGACGCTATTCGCCAGGCTGTTTCTGGCCGACCTGTTCGTGCATGGCATCGGCGGCGCGAAGTACGACGCCGTTACCGATGCCGTCATCGAGCGCTTTTATGGCGTGGAGCCGCCGCCGTATCTCGTCGTCTCGGGAACGCTGCGTCTGCCGTTGCCGGGCTACGCCGCGAGCCTCGACAAAGAGCATCGTCTGGCCCGACTGCGGCGCGACCTCGTCTACAATCCGCAGCGGTATCGGACTGGCGATGGTTCGATGGACGAGTTGCTGGCGGCGCGGCAGGCGATTCTGGAGCGCGAGCCGGCGGACCGTGAGGGACGGCGCGAGCGCTGGCGGACGATGCGGCGGTTGAACGAACAACTGGCCGGCTTTCTGGAAGAGCGGCGACGCGAGACGGAGGGAGCGTTTCGCCGCTGTCATGCTGAGCGGGAGGCGAACGCCGTGCTGCGAAGACGCGACTGGGCGTTCTGTCTGTATCCGGAGCAATCGTTGCGTGAGTTCTGCATGAAGTAAGCACCAGGCGAGCGGCACAGCGTAAGCATGCCGTGGTGGGAACACGGCATGCTTACGCTGTGCCGCTCGCCTCGATCACTCCCAGACACGCTCCGGTCGTGAATGCGGCCAGCAAGCGGGCCGACTCCTCGACGTCAGGGCCTCGTCCTTCCAGCCGGGCCTCGATGGCGGACAGACTGGCACCGATCAGGTTGTCGGCCACAGCCTCAATCCATGTCAGCGACAGATGACTCAATCCGGCCCGCGCACTCTGCTCTGCGAGGTCGTGCGTGAGATCGACGCGCAGATCGCGCGCCAGCCGGGCCATCACGCCATTGAGTGCCAGCGGGTCGGTCCGATAGCGGAGGAACAGTTCGACGATCGGTCGTTGCTCGAACGCCAACGCGAAGACGAGCCGATAGAATTGCTCCAGATCCTTTCCCGTTCCTGGACCGGACCGGTACATCTCCGAACGAGCGCTGGCGACGGCCTCTCGAATGTAGTTCGCCGCTCTCTCGGCGCTGGTGGCCAGAACCTCGGCGACATTGGCGAAGTGCTGGTAGAACACCGACTGCACGACCGCTGCGGCGCGGGTCACGCTGACCGTGGTGACGGCGGTTTCGCCACCCGAATGAAGCAAATCCAGGGTAGCCCCGATCAATCGTTCCCGCGTTTCGGCCTTGGTACCCCGTCTCCGGGGCCGGCCGTTCGCGTGTGGTTTGGCGGGTGCAGGCATTGCAACTCCGTGGAAACTCTTTTTCTTGAAACTCGGGTCGGACCCTGGTAGTAATGATAGCGATATCACTATCGATTGCTACCCCTGCACAGGGCAAGGGGTTTCGCACACGGCAAACGAAGGATTTGATCTCGAATCGAAAAGGAGCCTGAATGAACGCCAGAGGGGTTCTAACTCTACCGGCTTTCGCCATCCTCTTCCTGGGTAACGCCAGCGCCCAAGAGGTGCCGAAGCGCCCCGAGTGGGATCAAAAGAAGGCGGTCGAGAAGGTCAAGCAGCTGATCGCCCTGGAAGAGAAGGGCCAGGCCTGGGACAAGATCGCCTGGCAGACCGACCCCGCCAAGGCGGCCGCCCTCGCGAAGAAGGAGCAGAAGCCAATCTTCGTGTTCTTCTTCCTCAAGAAGAACGTCGGCCCCGCCACGGCCCCGTGCTGACCGGGCGGGCGGTTGATGAGAGCGGTCGCTCTCGCTGACAGCATCGTGCAGGACAAGGTGGCCAGGTCGTTCATCCCGCTGAAGATCACGATCCCCTTTGGGGCTGAGAAATTCCCCGTCGATTGGCCGGGGATGAAGCATTGGAGCGACACCTATCAGCAGATGGGTGGCAAGAAGGTCGATGGCATCACCGGCTGTTCCGTGATCAGCCTCGACCTGAAGACCGAGTACGGCAACACCGGCTCCGCGTTCGTCTGGGAGTTGTTCGACTCGATCGCCTACGACGAGAAGAAGTTCGCCGCCATGCTCGATCGCTCCCTGGAGCGCTTCGGGCGCGACCAGAAGATTCGCGCGGACAAGAGTTTGAGCGAGAAAGAACGCGAGCGCAACCTGGCGACCTTCCACGCCGAGGTTCGCAAAGCAATGGGGAACGAAGGGCAGTTCTATTTCCCGCCCAAGGGGTTCACCATCGAAGGGGCCAAGGAATTGTTCCGGCTCTCGGGCGACCTGAAGGATGGGGGCGGCAAGGGCAAGGACAAGGACAAGCAGGCCAAACCGCCGACCGGGACGTGGAAGCGCATCGACGGCAAGACGACGGTGGTGATCACCTTCACCGACAAGGCAGCCACGGTGTCGGTCAAGAGCGAGAAGTTCAGCCTCGCGCACGAGGCCGACTACTCGTTGAGCAAGAACAAAATCCTCTACGCCTGCATCCGCAAGGTGAAGGAAGGGGATGAGCGGGTGACGGGCGAACTGTTCGGCTTCGACTACGAGGTGGGCGACGACGAGCTCGACCTGACCAGGTTCCGCGGCACCGGCGCGGTCGCCCTGGGCGGGTTCTTCATGAATGGCAAGTACAAGAAGGAAAGCCCGAAGAAGGACTGAGCCATCTGGCCGCCACCCGCCCGAGGAGGAGGGACACTTCCGTGACGAGACTGCTTGCGATCCTGACGGTGCTGCTGGGGTCCTCCGCGGCGTGGGCGGACCCCAAGGACGTCGCGCCCGCGCCCGGCGCGACGGTCCCCGATTTCTCCCTGAAAGACATTCACCGCCGGCCGCGCTCGCTTGCCGGCTACAAGGACAGGAAAGCCTTCGTCGTCGTCTTCCTCGACGCGGAGTGCCCACTGGCGAATCTTTACGTCCCCGCCCTGGCCGCGCTGCACAAGCGGTACGCCGAGAAGGGGGTGCAGTTCCTGGCGATCAACTCGAACGCGCAAGACTCGTTCACCCACGTCTCGGCCCACGCCCAGGAGCGAGACGTCCCATTCCCAGTCCTCAAGGACTTCGACCACGGCGCGGCCGACGCCTTCGGGGCGAAGCGGTCCCCCGAAGCGTTTCTGCTCGACCCCAAACGAGTCATCCGCTACCACGGCCGGATCGACGATCAATACGGACTCAACTTCCGCCGCCAGAAGCCGACGCAGGACGACCTCGCCGAAGCCATCGACGAGTTGCTCGATGGAAAGAAGGTCGCGACGCCACAGACCGAGGCGCAGGGCTGTCTGATCGAGCGCGCCCGCAAGCCGCGACTCGACGCCAAGGTGAACTACTCCACGCATGTCGCGCCTCTCCTGCAGAAGCGCTGCCAGGAGTGCCACCGCCCCGGCGAGGTCGGGCCGTTCGCTCTGTTGACCTACGAGGACGCCAAAAAGCGAACCAATCGAATCCGCGAAGCAGTCCTGGAGGAGCGTATGCCGCCCTGGCACACGGATCCCAGGCACGGCAAATTCCTCAACGACCGCCGGTTGTCCCCCGAAGAGCGCGACACGCTGCTGGCCTGGATCGAACAGGGCGCAGTCAAGGGCGACGACAAAGACCTGCCGCCGCCGTTGAAGTTCGTCGAGGGCTGGAAGATCGGCAAACCGGACAAGGTCTTCACCATGGCCGAGACGTTCGAGGTGCCGGCGACTGGCGTGCTGCCGTACAAGCACTTCGTCGTCGATCCGGGTTTCAAGGAAGACGTCTGGGTGCAGGCGGTCGAGGTCCGGCCGGGCAACCGCAAGGTGGTTCACCACATCGTCGTCTACTTCCGCGCACCGGGAAAGGAACTCTACGAGAAGGACGGCTCGACCACCACGCTGGTCGGCTGGGCGCCGGGCGACATGCCGGCCGAGTACGCCACGGGCACGGCCAAACGTGTCCCGGCGGGATCGAAACTCGTCTTCGAGGTCCACTACACGCCTGACGGCACCGGGCAGACGGATCGCTCGTCGGTGGCGTTTATCTTCGCGAAGCGGCCGCCCAACCACGAGGTGGACACTAACATCCTGGCCAACATGACTTTCAAGATCCCGGCGGGGGCGGCCAACCACAAGGGGCAGTTCACCTACACGTTCGCCGACGATGCCACGCTGCTGTCCTTCATGCCGCACATGCACCTGCGCGGGGCCAGCGCTCGCTACGACGTGAGCTACCCCGACGGCAAGAAGGAGACGCTGTTGTCGGTTCCCGACTACGACTTCAATTGGCAGAGC
>JBBRIK010000494.1:0-5220 GCA_038221045.1 Gemmatales bacterium | reverse complement strand
CCAGATCACTTTGCAGAGCGGGTGTGGGGGCGAAACTGCTCCGCTTCATCCCCAGCGGTTCGAGCAGCGCCGAGGTCAGGTAATCGACGAAAGGCTTTTTGTATTTCACTTCCAGTACTCGTCCGACGGTTGCGATGCCGGCGTTGGAATACTTGATGCGAGTCTCCGGTTCGTAGACGAGCCGGGTGTTGTTCAGACTCGCGACGGTGTCGGCGAGGGCCGGCGTCGTCGGATCGAAGTAATGGCCGACGCGCGACTCGCGGACCAGGCCGGAGCGATGGGTCATCAGTTGACGCAGGGTGATCGGCTTCTTGAAGGGGTTGTCCGGCTTGAAGTCGGGCAGGTAGCGCGAGACGGGAGCGTCGAGGTCGAGTTCTCCCTTCTCCACCTGCTGCATGATGGCAAGATCGGTGAACAGCTTCGACACCGAGCCGACGCGATAGACCGTCTGCGCCGTTGCGGGCTTGTGAGCTTTCGGGTCGGCGAAACCGAAGCCGGCCGCCCAGACGATGGTCTGATCGTCCACCAGAGCGATGGACAGAGCGGGCAGTTTCTTGTCGGCGACCTCATGAGTGATGAGGCGTTCCAGTTGCTTGACGGCGGCGGCGTAGACAGGCGGCGCGTCAACGCGCGGCTGAGCGAGACAGTAGGGAGACAGGATCGGGATCAGCACAAGGCATGGAACGAGCCGCCAGCGCGTGCAGGACATGAAGAACTCCTCGGAGAGGATGGACAATCCGGATGTCGCCAGTGTAGTAAGGCAGTCAGGCAACCGCGAGCGGAAGGCTGCTCCGCTCTCATTCCGCGTTGCTGGGAAGTGCATGGCGAGCGAAGATCCATTCTTCGATGGGCTTCCCCTCGATCAGATGCTGCTGAACGAACTGCTCGATCCGATCCTTCGTCATGCCGTGATACCACATCCCCTCGGGATAGACGACCATCGTTGGCCCATGCGCGCAGATTCGCAGACAGTTGGCCCTGGTCCGATAGCAGGCGTTCTCTCCCTCTGAGAGTCCCCTCTCCTTGATGAGCTTCTTCAACTCTTCCCATGCCGCCTTTCCGTCTTCGGGAGTGCAGCAGTTCGAGCCGGTACACAGGAAGACATGGCGGACGCAGTCGCCGATGGCGAGCTTATCAGCAAGGGCGGCGAGTTCTTCTTTGCGATCGGACATGGAGTACGTTCCTTGAAACAGGAAGACCGCTACGCCGCAAGCGGCAAGACAGCTCACGCTGCCGCCGGGGCCGGCACGGTCATCGGGGTCGGCTCCGGAGTCCGGGTGCGGCGCAGTTGCCGGGCGATCTCCGCGAACACCAGTACGCTCGCCGTGAAGGCCACGATCACCAGCCAGTCGATCAGTCCGAGCGGCTCGACCTTGAAGATCGCCGCCAATGGCTCGATGCTCGTGATCGCAATTTGCACCACCACGATAATGCCGGCGATGGTCAGGAACGTCTTGTTTCGCAACAGGCCGCTGAATCCGCTCGTCTCCGGCGTCAGCGAGCGACAGTTGATCTGGTTCCACACCTGGAAGAATACATACACCGCGAAGAAGATGCTCACCTGACGCACGGTCAACTCGGGGAAGTCTTTCGAGCGCTCTCCTGGACCCGCGAACCAGTTCCCCCATTCCATCCCGGCCAGCAGGACCATCATGACGACGACGAAGAAGATCGCCGTCGAGAAGATGGTCTGGACCATCGCCGGCGTCAGGATGTTCTCGTCCTTGCGTTTTGGCTTCTGAAGCATCACCCCAGGACGCGGCGGCTCCGAACAGAGCGCGATCGACGCGAACGTGTCCATAATGACGTTGATCCAGAGCAATTGCAGCACGGTGAACGGCGGCTTCACTCCGAAGAACGGTCCCAGGAAGGCGATCGTCAGGGCGCTGACGTTGATCGTCAACTGGAACTGGATGAAACGCTGGATGTTCTCGTAGAGCGAACGTCCCCAGTGGACGGCCTTGACGATGGTCGAGAAGGCGTCGTCGAGCAGGACGATCTTACTCGCCTCCTTGGCGACCTCGGTGCCGGCAATACCCATCGCCAGGCCGACGTCAGCCTTTTTCAGCGAGGGAGCATCGTTGGTGCCGTCGCCAGTCATGGCGACGACCTCGTTGCGATCCTGAAGCAGTTCGACCATCTTGTACTTGTCGAGTGGCCGTGCGCGAGCCAGGACGCGCAGGTTCGCGAGTTGATCTTGCAAGCGCCGCATCTCGGGTGAGTCGGGGCCGTTCTGCTTCGAGGCCTGATACTGCTCGTGGAGTTGATTGAAGCGCGGACTGGTCAGGATGACGGCTCCCTCCGTGTCGATGGCCGCGGCGCGGTCGGTCACAAGGCCGATGTCGAAGGCGATGGCCCGCGCCGTCTCGACGTTGTCGCCAGTGATCATTTTCACTTCGATGCCGGCCCGGCGACATTGATCGATCGCTTCCTTGACATCCTCGCGCAGCGGATCGCGGATGGCGACGAAGCCGATGAAGACGATGTCTTTCTCCAACTCGTCCTTGCGAGCGTGCAGTTCGTCCTCGATTTCCGGCATTCCCGGCGGCAGAAACGTGAAGCCGAACGCCAGGGTCCGCATCGCCTGCTGGGCCGAGTCCTTGATCCAGTGATCGACGGCAGCGCGAGCTTCCGGGGTCCACAGGCGAATCGAGCCATCCTCTGCCTGGTAGCGGGTGCTGTTCTCCAGGAGCCATTCGGGCGCTCCCTTGACCAGGGCGACGAGCCGGCCGTCGTGCTTCAGAACCGACGTCATCCGCTTGCGCTCGGAGGAGAAGTGGATCTGATAGAGCGGCTCCTTCTGAGCGCGGAGCTTCGGATATTCGAGGCCGGACTCCAAGAGCCATTGAAGCAGCGAGCCTTCTGTCGAGTTGCCGACCGTGACAAGTTTGCCCTCTTTCTCTTCGAGGTTCGCCGTGGAGTTGGCGGCGCTGTTGAGGACGATCCAGTGCAGCGGCAGGCCCTCTCCCTGAGGAAGCGGCTGGTCCTTGCTCGGCTTCACCCAGTCGGCGGTGTTGCGATCGCGAGCCTTGCCGTCCCAAAAGACGCGGACGACCTGCATCTTGTTCTGCGTCAGCGTGCCGGTCTTGTCGGAGCAGATGACCGTCGCCGAGCCAATCGTCTCGCAGGCCACAAGCTGCCGAACGAGGCTGTTGGCGCGTGTCATTTTCTGCATGGCCAGGGCCAGCGACACGGTCACGCTCATCGGCAACCCTTCGGGCACGGCGACGACGATGACGATGACCATGTAGACGAAGTAGTTGAGAAGATTGCCGCCCACGAACAGGGCCTCATCCGCATTCGCCGGCCAATAGATCTCGCGCGGCGCGGCGAAGAACAGACCGCGCACCAGCAGCGCCAGGAAGATCGCTCCGGCAGCGGCATAACCGACGTTGCTGATGAGACCCGCTAGTTTGGTCAACTTCAACTGAAGTGGCGTCAGCGCCTTGGACATCGTCAACTTGTTCTTGACACGCTTTTCCTCTGTCTCCGGGCCGGCCGTCTCCTCGTCCTCCTCCTCGGGTTCCTCGGACAGACGCTGGGCGATCTGACCCAGGTAGGTCGCGTCGCCCACCTCGGTCACGATCATCTGCGCGACGCCATCGACGACCTGAGTGCCGCGATAGACGCAGCCGGCCAGTTCGGGGCCGTCGCCGGTTTCGTTCGGCTGAGGGGACTTGCGTGAGGCCCGTGACTCCCCGGTCATCAGCGACTGGTCGATACTCAGTTCCGTCGCCTTGACGAGCCGGCCATCGGCGGGGACTTCGTCGCCGGTTTCAAGCAGGACGTGATCGCCGACGACGACTTCTTCCAGCGGAATCGTCTGGAATTCGCCGCCGCGCGTCACCTTGACGCGGAGCGAATCCTTGTGAGCGTTGAGGACCTCAAACTCGCGATCGGACTTGTACTCGCTGAGAAAGGCAACGCCGGTCGCCAGAGTGACGGCGACCATCACGGCGACTCCCTCGATCATCTCCGGCCCATGTCGGAGGGCAATGCCAACGCCAAGCAAAGCGAAAGCAGCGAGGAAGAGCGACGTGGGGAGCCACTGCTGCTGTTTGGAGACTACCAGGGCAATCAGTGCAGCCGCGACGACGCCGAGAGCAATGCCGGCGATGAGCGGTTCCGCCTTGAACAGGCCGACGAACATGGAAAGCAGGGCAGCGCCGAGCAGGATCTTGATGATCGGCTCATCGAATTTCTCGATGAATTTTTTCCAGAGTGGTTCGCGCGGCAGGGGCGTCAGGGCGTTGCTGCCGTGAGCCTGCCGGCTCTGGGGGACGACTTCTTTCGGAAGACCGGTTTCAAGGTTCGAGGCGGGGAACAGTTGCTGGATCTGCTGGAGCGTGCGCATGGGTGACCTTAAATAGATGCCAGTCTTTTGCCAGTCTTTTGTCAGTTGCCAGTTGCCAGTCTTTTGCCAGTTGCCAGTTGCCAGTTGTGAGAAAAGTCGGAAGAGATCGCAGGACGCAACCAGCCTCCTGCTCTGACAACTGACAACTGGCAACTGGCAAAAGACTGGCAAAAGACAGGCAACTACTCACTGTTCCATCACTTCTTTTGTCTTCTTGTCGGCCATTTCGTTGACCTTGTCCTCAAAGGATTTGAGCAATCCCTGAACCTGTTCCTTGTTCTGATCGCGTTCGTCCTCGGTCATCTCGCCGGCCTTCTCCGCCCCGTCGATCTGCTTGTTGGCGTCGCGGCGAATGTTGCGGCAAGCGACCTTGGAATCCTCCGACGATGTCTTGATGCGCTGGACGAGCTTCTTGCGTTGCTCTCCCGACATCGGCGGCACCGTCAGCCGGATCATCTTGCCGTCGTTGTTCGGCGACATCCCCAGGTCCGACGAGCGAATGGCCTTCTCGATGTCCTTGAGGGTTGTCGGATCGAAGGGCCGAATCACGATTGACTGCGGATCGGGCGTGCTGATCTGAGCGAGTTGCTTCAACTGCATCTGCGAGCCGTACGCCTCGACGCGCAGACTATCGACGAGGGCCGGCGTCGCCCGTCCGGTGCGCAAGCCGCGCAGTTCGTCGCGGAAGACGTTGATCGCCTTGTCCATGCGCTCTTCCGCGTCCATCAGGATTTCATCGCTCGTCATGACTTACCTCACCTTCCAGGCGAACGGCCGGCGTAAACCGGGTGGGGGGTGGAGAAGACCAGCCGGCTTACGCCGGGCGGTGGCCGGGGCCGTGGCTGTGCAGAGTGCCGTTCGGATTA
>JBBRIK010000493.1:0-5220 GCA_038221045.1 Gemmatales bacterium | reverse complement strand
CGGCGGCTATCTGCTGCGAGCACGCGGCGCTGCCTTCTTCACGTTGTCCTTCCCCGATGCGAATCAAGTACGACGCTGGACGCTGGATCGCAGCGGAGTCGTCGAGTTGACCGGCGGTGCGGGGCGATTCTGGATGCGCGGATTCCTGTTCGTCAGCGAGCATCCCTACATCACGCGGACCAACACGACTGGCGATTTCACTCTCGAACAGGTGCCTGACGGCGACTACGAGTTGGTGGTCTGGATGCCGCACTGGCAGGTGGAACGCGTCGAGTGCGATCCGAGTTGGTGCCTGGCTTCGCGGGTGACGTTCCGTTCGCCGCTGGAACTGAGCCGGCGCGTCCGCGTTCGGCGCGGTGAGATGGTCCCCTGTAACGTGCAAATCTCCACCGCGCTCGCCTCACGCGAGGACGATCGGGTAGAATATCCTCATGAGAAGTCTTCCTCTCCGTGATGAACACATCACCCTGGCAAACGCGCTGAAGGTCACTGGCCTGGCCGGCAGCGGTGGACAGGCGAAGAACCTCGTCCGTTCGGGCGTCGTCACCGTCAACGACGCTCCGGAAACGCAACCGGGCCGCAAGCTCCGGGCCGGCGACCGCTTCCGAGTCCTCGAAAGCGACGAGTGGATCATCGTTCGCTGAGCATGCCCACCGAAGCCACCTCTCCCTCTCTCCCTGTTCTTGCTCTCAATACCCAGCCGACCTGGCGACAGGTGCTGATCCTGGGCTGGCCCGCCCTCGTCCAGCAACTGCTCATTTTCATCGTCATGCTCTACGACGCCTGGCTGGCCGGCCGGTATCCCCCCGAGCATGGCGAACATGTCGCGGCCCAGTCGGCCCAGACGACCGCGACCTATCTCAGTTGGTTCATCAGCAGCTATGCCGTTCTCGTCAGCGTCGGCAGCACGGCCCTTGTCGCTCGCTTCATCGGGGCAGGCGACCGGGCCTCCGCCGTGCGCGTCACCAACCAGTCGCTGCTGCTGTCGGCTTTCCTCGGGCTGCTCGGCTGCTTGACCGGACTGCTGGGCGTACATCCGTTGCTGGCCGCCCTGCACCTCGAAGGCGACGCGGCTCAATTCGCCGCGGAGTATCTGCGTCCAATCTTCGCTGTTCTCGTTCTCCAGGTGATCGGCGCAGGCGGGATTGCCTGTCTCGTCGGGGCAGGCGACACGCGCACCGGCCTGTGGGTGCTGGGCGGTGTCGCCCTGCTGAACGTCCCGCTCGCCTGGCTGTTTCGCCACGGCGGCGGGCCGATTCCGGCGCTCGGTTTCGCCGGCATCGCGACAGGGACCGCCGTCAGCAACGCGCTCGGCGGTCTGGCGGTGTTGATCGTCCTGGCTCGCGGAAGAGCGGGACTGCGGCTGCACCTGCACCAACTGCGTCCCGACCTTCCGTTGCTGCGGCGGCTGCTGCGGATCAGCGTGCCGGCCGGGGTGGACAGCCTGCTCGTCGCCGTCGGCCAACTCTGCTTTCTGACGGTGGTCAACCGCCTGAGCGCGGCCGAGAGCGGAGCGCACGGCATCGCCCTGCGCTGGGAGGCGCTGGCGTTTCTCGCCGGGTCCGCCTTCGGCACGGCCGCGATGACCCTGGTCGGCCAGAACCTCGGCGCCCGTGATCCCGATCGAGCCTCGCGCAGTGTCTGGAGCGCCTTCAAACTGTGCTGCCTGGTGATGTGCGTTTGCGGCATGATCTTCGTCGTCTGTGCTCCGTGGATGTTCGCCCTGTTTTGTCCGTATGAGTCGCAGCGGGGCGTGATCGAGGCGGGCGTGCCGGTCCTGCGGCTGATCGCCATCGCGATGCCGCCTCTGGCCGCGACGATCGTCTTCACGTCGGCCCTGCGCGGAGCGGGAGACACGCGCGTTCCGGTCCTGTTCACGCTGATCGGTTTCTTCTGCATTCGGCTGCCGCTGGCTTATCTGCTCACGAGCGAGGCGGTCGGGTTGGGACTGCTGGGAGCATGGCTGGCGATGATCGCGGATGTATTCACGCGAGGCGGATTCGCTCTGCTGCGCTTCCTGAGCGGGCGATGGCGGCGTATCGAAGTCTGACGGCGCTTCTCTCCCCATCCGGGAGCGCTGCGAGAAGCAACTCAGCCTGGCGCTGTAGAACAGACTGTACACTGCCCAGGAGACAGGGGAACGATCATGGCCAGCCGCGATTCGGGTCCCGCGCCCGCCGACGTGGTCGCGCTGGTGCTGTCGCCTTTCCTGATCATGGCCCTCGTCGGCAGTCTCGTCTTCTTCCTGCTCGAAATCCTCTACGCAGGTTCCTTCGCCGGCCGAATTCAGTGGACCCTCTTCTTCTTCGTCTTCGGCGCCGTCCTTGTCGCCCGGATCGGGATGCAGGCCGACATCGCCCAGCGCGCTCATATCTACGGCGGGGTCCTCGCCCTGCTTACCATGATTGCCGTGCAACAGTATGTCGTCTTCCCGGCTCATCTGGCGCAGGTGGGCTGGGTCATCAGTCTCGGTCTAATCGTCCTCATCTGGTGGTCCACCTATCGCTTGACCTGGGACTGCACCTTCATGGACGATCGCGTCGGGGCGTCGGGACAGGGCGTGCTTCAAGCGGCCGGCCTCGACAATCAGGATGCTCCCTCCATCGAACGCTATCGGCAGAAGAAGAAGGACGAGGAGCCGTCGCGCACTCCCGGGGTGTGGGTGATCTACTTCTCGCTGGCTGCCCTGCCGCTGTTCGGACTCGGACAATCGTTGATCCCGCCGGACGCGGCGGAACGCCGGCGCTACACCTTCTGGCTGATGGCGATTTATACCGGCAGCGGTCTGGGACTGCTGCTGACGACGAGCTTCCTCGGCTTGAGGCTCTATCTGCGCCAGCGCAGTCTGCGGATGCCCGTCGCGATGACGGTCGTCTGGCTGGGGATGGGAGGCATCCTGACTGCGATTCTGCTGGCCGGCTCCGCTCTGTTGCCACGCCCCCAGGCCGAAGTAAAGGTGTTCGACATTGACCCCCTCGGCTCGCGCCAGCGGAAGGCGTCGAAGGAGAATGTCAAGGAGGGAGACGCGGGCGAGAGCGAGGGCGAGGGCGAGGGCGACGGGAAGCAGCAGAAGGACAAGGAGAAGGGGAGACAAGGAGACAAGGAGAAAGCGGAAAAAGACAAGGAGAACGGGAGACAGGGAGACAAGGAGAAGGAGAAAAAGGGCAAAGACAAGGCGGGTGAGAAGGGAGAGGGGGATCGGGAGAAAGCAGAAGATGGCGGACGGAAGGGGGAACGCGAAGGGGGGGGAAAGAATGAAGCGTCGGACGACGCTGCTCAAGCCAGCAAATCACCTTCGCCCTCTTCGTGGTTGCAGGAGGTGATGCCGATTCTGAAGAAGATAGTGTTTGTGCTGGTGGCATTGGTGGTGCTGTTCTTCGTCCTGCGTGGCTTGCTTCAGTTCGCGGCGGGGTTCTCGAGTTGGGCGCGCAATCTGCTTCGGTTCTTCCAGCGTTTCTGGGCGTCGCTGAGCGGACTGTTCAGCCGGCGAGTGAAGACGGAGAGCGAGGAAGCGGAGGCCGCGGAGTTGGCTCGCCAGCCGTTTGAAGTGTTCAGCAACCCCTTCGAGAATGGCCGGGCGGAGAAGATGTCGCCGGCGCTTCTGGTGCGTTACACCTTCGCCGCCCTGGAAGCGTGGGCGCGGGAACGCCAGTTAGGCAGGCAGAAGGGTGAGACGCCGCTGGAAATGGCAGCCCGCCTCGGTCAAGAGGTCCCGGCCCTGGAGCGCGAAGCGGCCCGCCTGGCGCAGTTGTATGCTGTCGCGGTTTATGGCCGGGGAGGATTGCCTGCCAACACGCGAGAAGTGTTGAGGCGCTTCTGGGAATTGCTGGCTCGCACGACGGAGCAACCGTTGTCTGCGTAAAATGCAAAGGGAGCAAGCGAGATTATCCGTCCTGATTGTCCGGTTGGAGAGTAGATGGGGAATCCTGTCCCTGAGCGCGAGAGAGGAAATCCGATGGAGCGATGTTCTGTGCCGCGTCGTGCGAAGCCCTACATGATGGCGATGGTGCTGGGCACGGCGCTGACGACCTTCAGCCCGTCGCTGGGGGAGGCGACGGCCCACTCCGAATCGGCGCCCGCCGTCGCGGACCTGAGCCGCTACTGCACCGCCTGCTGGCGCAATGCCCGGTTGCCCATCGACACCTGGGACGATTGCACGCAGGAAGTGCTTTATCGACTCTTGCGCACGGTACCGATGGATGCCTGGGAGCAGACGCTGGCGCTCGAAAGCGAGGAGCATCGCGAACTGGTGCGCGCCATCGACGCCGTCAAGAAGCGGACGCAGCGGCAGAAGCGCTGGTCGTCGCAGGCGCTCGACACGGTCGCGGATCGCCAGCAGAGTCGCCGGCACGACCTCGACGAGGAGCGAGCGCTGGTGGGCCGTGCGGCCGCCGACGTGCTGACGGATCGCCAGCAGCGGATCGTCCAGCTATCGCTGGAAGGCTGGTCCGTGCAAGAGATCGGCCAAAGGATGGAACTGTCGCCGGATCGCGTCAGCGATGAGAAGTACAAGGCCATCCGCAAATTGCGAGCGACGTTGATCGACAAGGCGTGACGGCCTCATCCCTTCAGGATGGCCCGGATGACCTTGCCGCCGTTGATGGTCGCGCGTTCGTCCCGGCCAGTGTGCGGGTACGTTAGTTTCAGGTGATCCAGTCCCAGACAGTGCAGAAGCGTCGCGTGGACGTCGTGGACGTGCGTTCGTCCTTCGACGGCCCACAGACCGAGATCGTCGGTCGCTCCGTGTTCGACGCCGCCCTTGACGCCGCCGCCGGCGAGCCACATCGTGAAGCCATACGGATTGTGATCGCGTCCCTTGCCGCTCTCGCTCATCGGCGTTCGGCCAAACTCGCCGCCCCAAACCACCAGCGTCGATTCGAGCAGGCCGCGCCTTTTCAGGTCTTTCAACAAGGCCGCGATGGGTTGATCGCTCTCACGGCAGTTCTTCGCATGGTTGCTCTCGACGTCGGCATGGGCGTCCCACTTGCTGCCGGAGCCGCTGTAGACCTGCACGAAGCGGACGCCGCGCTCCACCAGCCGCCGTGCCAGCAGACAGCTTCGGCCCATGCGTTCCGTCTCGGGACGGTCGATGCCGTAGAGCTTCTTCGTCTCGTCCGTCTCGCGGCTCAGATCGTTCGCCTCGGGAGCGGACTTCTGCATCTGGAACGCCAGTTCATACGAGGCGATGCGAGCCTCCAGTTCGCTGTCTTCCTCACGTCC
>JBBRIK010000492.1:0-5235 GCA_038221045.1 Gemmatales bacterium | reverse complement strand
TTTCGCATTTTTGCTTCTTCTCGGACCTCATATCTGGGCGGGCATTCACTTCGGACTGAGGTGGTTCTCATGAAACTAGGGCTCTACCTACTCGCGGCGATAGCGCTCGTCATGGCGGTGTTCGGCGGGTTTTACTTCGTGAGAAGTCACCCCGGCGGCAAGCGGCCCGACGTGTTGAGCCGACCGGCTTGGGAAGGAATGGCGAGCCCTGGCGCGCTTTCCCAAACACATTCGTTTCTGGAGGACAACTGCGCCGCTTGCCACACTTCCACGAAAGGGCCGGAAGCCGGCAAGTGCATCGCCTGCCACGCCAACAATGTGTCCGTGTTGCAGCGTCAGCCGACGGCGTTCCATGCCAACGTGGGCAGTTGTCGAGAGTGCCACCGTGAGCATCAAGGAAGCGACCGCCGCCCCACTGACATGGACCACCTGGCGCTAGCCGAGATCGGCTTCCGCCAACTGAACGTTGACCGCCGGCCGGAATCCGAAGACAAGGTCGTGCGGAAACAGCTCCTCGACTGGATCGACCAGCACCAACCCGCCGTCGATCTATCGTCCGGTCATTCGAGCATTACCCCGCAAGAAGCGGTTTTGAATTGCGCGACCTGCCACTCGAATAAGGATCGGCACGTCAAGCTATTCGGTCAGGATTGTGCCCAGTGCCACACGACAGCGAAGTGGACGATCCCGGAGTTCCGGCATCCGTCATCGAACTCCATGGACTGCGCCCAGTGTCATCAAGCTCCACCGAGCCATTACATGATGCACTTTAAGATGATTTCGGCCAGGGTCGCTGGGAAGCCAAAAGCCCAAGTGAATCAGTGTTACCAGTGCCACCAGACGACCTCATGGAACGACATCAAAGGCGTGGGTTGGTACAAGCACCACTAAAGGGAAACACGAAGAGCACGGGAAGAGTCTTCGCAATGGGTGCCTGTTGTGCTCCTTTGGCCTCTTCCTTCACAACCGAGGAGAGATCTGATGCTGTCTCGCATTCCATTCCTGGCGCTTGGGGCCGTGGCGCTCGTTGCGCTGGCCGGGCCGTCGCTGCGTGCCGCGGACGACAAGGTCCATGAGGCGACGGTCGTCAAAGCCGGTGACGGCACGATCACCCTGGCCATGAAGGGTGATGAAAAGAAGCACACCCATGACGTGGCCAAGGACGCCAAGATCACCCTGGATGACAAGGACGCCAAGCTCGGAGAACTGAAGGAGGGCTTCACCGTCAAGATGACGATGGACGACAAGTTCGTCATCCACAAGATCGAGGCGAAGTCGAAAGCCAAGTAACGACCTGCGTGATGCCGGGCCAGCAGTAACCGCCCTGATCCGGTATCAGACTGCGGAGTTCCGCGATCGAGAGCGGAGCCAAGAATAAAAGGCGGGGGACTGAGCTTGATCGAGACTCGAAGTACCAAAACCACGACTGGAGCACTCTATGGAAACTCTTAGCATGTCGATTCAGGGGATGAGCTGCGGCGGCTGTGCCGCAAAGGTTTCAGCCGCGCTGAAGTCTATTCCCGGCACAACGGTCGAGCAGGTGGCCGTTGGATCGGCGCGGGTTCTGTTCGATCCGAAAAAGACAACCGACCGTGTCTTAATCGCCGCCGTCAACAATCTCGGCTTCGAGGCCTCCAAGGTGTAAAAATTCGCGCTCCTGTCCCGGGCTTGAAGAAGGAAACAGACATCATGGAAGCCTCACCGGTGATCCAGAACGAGCCGATCGGAGCGGTGGACTCCCTACTTCCTTCTCAAGTGCGGGTCGGGGAGCCGTTCACCCTGATCATTTTCGGCGCGACGGGTGCCCTGACCAGCAGCAAGCTGCTGCCCGCACTGTTCCGGCTGTGGCAAGGGAACTACTTTTCCAAGCCCTTCGTGATTGTGGGAGTGGGACGGCGCGACAAGGACGACGCCCAATTCCGCAACGAGTTGCGGGAGGCGGCCGTGGCGCGCGACCGAGAACAGCCGGCGGCCGGCGAGTCCTGGGAGCGCTTTGCCGCGTCTCTCCATTACCACAAGGCCGATTTCAACCGTCCCGAGAGTTATCCGCTGCTGGCCGAACGGCTGCATGCGTTGGAAAGCCAGCGCGGTCTCGGCGGCAATCGGCTCTTCTACCTGGCTACCGAGCCGGACTACTTTCCCCAGATCGTCGAGCAACTTGCCGCCGCGGGCATGGTGTATCGCGAACCGAGCACGCCGTGGACTCGCGTGGTAATCGAAAAGCCCTTCGGCAAGGATCTGGTAAGTGCCCGCGCCCTCGACCAACACGTATTGCGGTTCCTGCGTGAGGAACAGGTTTTTCGCATCGACCATTACCTCGGCAAGGAAACGGTTCAGAACCTCCTGTCGTTCCGATTCGGCAATGCCATGTTCGAGCCACTGTTTAACCGCCGCTACGTCGATCACGTTCAGATCACCATGTTAGAGCCTGGCGGCATGGAGGGCAGAAGGGGCGCGTACTACGACCACGCGGGTGCCATCCGAGACGTGGTGCAGAACCATCTGTTGCAGCTTCTGGCATTAATTGCCATGGAGCCTCCCGCCTCGCTGGGGGCGGCGGAGATCCACGACGAGAAGGTGAAGGTGCTGCGCAACCTGGTGCCCTACGAGTCTGGGGAAATCGACAGCCGGGTAGTGCGCGGCCAGTACGGCGCCGGGCAGGCGGACGGCGAAACCGTGCGTGCATACCGGGAGGAAGAAGCGGTCGCCGCCGACTCACTCACCGAAACCTACGTGGCCCTGCGCCTGGAAGTAGATATCTGGCGCTGGGCCGGCGTACCGTTCCTGCTACGCGCGGGGAAACGGCTGGCGCGGCGCGTGACGGAAATCGCCATCGAGTTTACACGGCCGCCGTTGCGCCCCTTTACGAAGGTTCCCAAGAATGGGAGCCTCTGTGACCGCGCCTGTGAGTGCGGGGGCACTTGCCTTTGCTGCAACGCTCAGGCTGCGCCTGGCGCGTTGGTATTTCGCATTCAGCCGGACGAGGGCATCAGTCTAACCTTCGCGGCCAAGCAGCCGGGAATGCAACTATCTCTCCAGCCCGTGCATATGGACTTCCGCTACGGGGATTCGTTCGGCCAAGCCCTGCCCGAAGCCTACGAACGCCTGCTGCTCGACGCCCTTCGCGGCGACCAGACGCTCTTTACGCGGTCGGACGAGGTGATGGCCGCGTGGGAATTCATCACCCCCATCCTGGAAGGGTGGCGACAGCAATCGCCGCCTCGGTTCCCGAACTACGCGGCTGGCAGTTGGGGGCCAGCCGAAGCGGATCGGCTCACAATCGGCTGCCAACGCGGATGGCGACAACCCTAGCTGCCGCAGCGGCCTGCCGTGTCCGATTCTTGAACCAGGTGACGTATGATTCAACCCCGGCATGAAGCAATGCTGGACCGGCTCCAACGGGATGCCTTCGCTTACTTCTTGAACGAGGTGAACCCCGCCAACGGGTTGGTGAAGGACTGCACGCGCCCAGGCTTCCCTTCCAGCATCGCCGCCGTCGGGCTCGCACTCGCCGCATATCCGGTCGGTGTCGAACGGGGTTTGCTGACGCGCGCCGACGCGATGACACGAACGCTCACGGTGCTGCGGTTCTTCTGGAACAGTCCACAGGGGACCGAGCCGGATGCCACTGGCTACAAAGGCTTTTTTTATCACTTCCTCGACATGGACACCGGGCGACGGGCCTGGGAGTCTGAACTGTCCACCATCGACACGATGCTTCTATTGGCGGGGGCGCTGACTGCCGGCCTGTATTTCGATCGAGACGCGGAGGACGAGCGGGAGGTCCGCGAACTCGCAGATGCCCTTTACCGTCGCGCCGACTGGCAATGGGCCCAGAATGGCGGTCCCACGGTCACGCACGGGTGGAAGCCGGAAAGCGGTTTCCTGCCCTACCGATGGCAGGGATACGATGAGGCGACCATCCTCTACCTTTTCGGCCTCGGCTCCCCCACGCACCCGCTCCCTGCCGAAAGCTACTCGGCTTACACGTCCACCTATAGCTGGAAGAGCATTTACGACCACGAACTCTTGTACGCCGGCCCTCTCTTCATCCATCAGTATTCGCATGTGTGGATCGACTTTCGCGGCATTTGCGACCCGTTCATGCGTGGCAAGGGAATCGACTACTTCGAGAACACCCGGCGGGCGACCTACGTGCAGCAGCAGTACGCGATCTGCAACCCGCTTGGATTTGGGCATCACTGCGAGTGCTGCTGGGGCCTCACCGCCAGCGATGGCCCTGGTCCCGCGATCCATGTCATCGACGGTATCGAGCGCCGCTTTTTCGATTACCTGGCTCGCGGCGTGCCCTACGGGCCTGACGATGGCACCATCGCCCCCTGGGCCGCCGTGGCCTCTTTGCCCTTCGCACCAGAGATCGTCTTGCCAACGATCGAACACATGATCCACATGGGTGTGGGAGAAAACTGCTGCCCCTATGGCCTGGCGGCCAGCTTCAATCCAACCTTTCCCGGCCCCTCGCCGCTCGGCTGGGTTTCGCCGTGGAATTACGGACTTAACCAGGGTCCGCTTGTATTGATGGTCGAAAATTACCGCTCGGGGCTTACCTGGGAGTTGATGCGCCGGTGCCCCTACCTGATCACGGGACTGCGTCGGGCGGGCTTTTCCAGCGGCTGGCTCTAGCGAACCTGCTCACAGCCCGTGATGCGTTAACGGCATCATTGAGATGACTTCTACACGAACTACAAACGGGAGTTGATATGGCTCAAGATACACGCGATAGGGTCGACAAGCAGCCTGCGCACGACGGTCATGGCGACCACACCGAGAAGGATCTCGTCTGCGGCATGGACGTGGACCCGGCTTCCGCCCTTCGGTCCGAGTACGGCGGGCGGACCTACTACTTCTGCAACCCTCGTTGCCAGGAAAAGTTTCGCACCGAGCCTTCCAAGTATTTGACCCCGACGCCGGTTACGCCGGTGCCGGCCGTGACGGCCCGCGGCGCACTGCCAGGTTCGCCGCACGGCGGGGAGATCTACACCTGCCCGATGCACCCGGAAATCGTGCGCCAGGGACCGGGTTCTTGCCCCATCTGCGGCATGGCCCTCGAACCGCGCACGGTAACCGCGGAGGGGGAGGCCAGCCCCGAGTTGCTGGACATGACTCGACGGTTCTGGGTGTGCCTCGTGCTCTCGGTTCCGCTTCTCCTTCTGGCCATGTCGGATATGATCCCCGGCCAGCCTGTTCAGCACACGTTTCCAGGTCGTCTGCTCA
>JBBRIK010000491.1:0-5235 GCA_038221045.1 Gemmatales bacterium | reverse complement strand
GGCTGTTGTGCTTGCGCCGATGCTGTCATCCCGGCCGTCAAGATCAGACCCAGAAGCACGAGTCCGCTGAAACGTCGTGTCACGTGTGGTTCCTCCATGAACAGGACATCCTTCCTCCGGAAGTCTACACGACGATCTCAGGCGAGGAGGCGACTTCCGGCACAATCGCTCCTAAAACGATGAGGGCCGCTGACGGCTGTGTCGTCTGGGCAATTTGTGCATGCGAACCGGACCAATGACCGATCACACTCTCGCCGACAATCCGCTCGTCACCCGCTACGCTTCCGAGAGGATGGCCCGTCTCTGGAGTCCGCAGCGGAAGCACTCCACCTGGCGTCGTCTCTGGCTGGCCCTCGCCGAGGCGGAGCATGAACTCGGCTTGCCCAGCGACGATGGCGTCAGCCCGCGCATTCGGCCCGAGCAACTCGAAGCGATGCACGCTCATCTCGACGACGTCGATTTCGCCAGGGCCGCCGACTACGAGAAGCGATTCCGTCACGATGTGATGGCCCACATTCACACCTTCGGCGACGCCGCCCCCGCCGCGAAGGACGTCATCCATCTTGGCGCTACCTCCTGTTACGTCACCGACAATACCGATCTCCTCCTGCTTCGCGAGGGGATGCAACTCCTGATGCGCGGGCTGGTCAACGTCCTCGACGCGCTGGCGAACTTCGCGCGGCGCTACAAGGGATTGGCCACGCTCGGCTACACGCACTTCCAGCCGGCCCAACTGACGACGGTCGGCAAGCGCGCCTGTCTGTGGTTGCAGGATTTCCTCATGGACCTGCGTGAGTTGGAGCATCGTCTGGAGACGCTCGCCTTTCGCGGCGTCAAGGGTACGACCGGCACACAGGCTTCCTTTCTCGCTCTCTTTCGAGGCGATGGCGACAAGGTCAAGCAACTCGATCGCCTCGTCTCCCGCAAGATGGGCTTCGAGAAGGTGCTTCCGGTGACGGGACAGACGTACTCGCGCAAGATCGACAGCCAGGTCCTCGACGCCCTTGGCGGACTCGGCCAAAGCGCTCACAAGATGGGCATGGACCTTCGGCTGCTCGCTCACGAACAGGAGGTGGAAGAGCCTCAGGAGAAGGAGCAAGTCGGCTCGTCGGCGATGGCCTACAAGCGCAACCCGATGCGGGCGGAACGCCTCTGCGGTCTGTCGCGTTTCCTGATGACGCTGCCGGTCAGTGCCGCCCAGACCGCCGCCACGCAATGGCTGGAGCGCACCCTCGATGACAGCGTCAATCGCCGGCTCATCCTGCCGCAAGCATTCCTCGCCACCGACGCGGTGCTGGCGCTGGGCCTCGACCTGGGCAAACGCCTCGTCGTCAACCCCGAGGTGATCGGGCGAAACGTCCGCCGCGAGTTACCGTACATGCTGACGGAGCCAATCCTGATGAAGGCGGTCGGCCTGGGCCGCGATCGCCAGAAGGGCCATGAGCGCATTCGCCAGTTGAGCCATGCCGTCACGGCAAAACTGAAGGCCGGGGGCGCGGAGAATGACCTGCTCGAACAGATCGCCCGCGATGAGTTGTTCGCGGGAGTCGATATCGACGCGGTCCAGAAGGAAGCGTATCTGACGGGACGGGCCGAACAGCAAGTGGAGGACTTTCTCGCGGAGGATGTCGCACCCGTCTTGCGGAAGTATTCCGCGTACCTCAACGACGAAGCGGCGGGAGTGCGTGTGTGATGACATCCCGCCACTACGACGCTATCGTCGTCGGTTCCGGTCCGAATGGTCTGGCGGCGGCGGTGACGCTGGCGCGGGCCGGGCGTTCCGTCCTCGTCCTGGAGGCGAACCCGACCTTCGGCGGCGGTGCTCGCTCTGCCGATCTGACGCTGCCCGGCTTCGTTCACGATCTCTGTTCCGCCATTCACCCCTTCGGCGCCGGCTCTCCCTTTTTCCGAAGCGTCCCGCTGCACGAACACGGCCTGGAATGGATTCAGCCACCCGCTCCCGTCGCTCATCCGCTCGACGATGGCAGCGTCGCCATCCAGGAACGCTCTCTCGAGGAGACGGCACGCGGACTCGGCATTGATGGCCCCGCCTGGCAACGGCTCATGGGACCGCTCGTCCGCGACGCCGATCGTCTCTTTCACGACACGCTCGGTCCCTTGCGGCTGCCGACTACTCCCCTCACGATGGCTCGTTTCGGCCTGAGCGCGCTGCGCTCCGCGAAGGGGCTGTGCGATTCGTGGTTCAAGGGCGTTCCCGCCCGTGCTCTGTTCGCCGGCATCGCCGCGCACTCGATCCTGCCGCTCGAACAACTGATGACCGCCGCCGCTGGCATCATGCTCGGCGTCGCCGGCCACGCCCTCGGCTGGCCTCTGCCGAAGGGTGGCGCGCAGCACATCACCGACGCTCTCCTCTCCTATCTGCGCTCACTCGGCGGCGAGGCGCAGTGCAATCGGCGCGTGCAATCGTTCGACGAATTGCCGCGTACCCGAGCGATCCTGTTTGACGTGTCGCCTCGCAACCTGTCACGCATCTGTGGCCAGCATCTGCCGGCACGCTATCACCGTGCCCTGGAGCGCTTCCGCCACGGTCCCGCAGTCTTCAAACTCGACTGGGCGCTGGATGGCCCGATCCCCTGGAAGAACGCCGGCTGCGCTCGCGCTGCCACGGTCCACCTGGGAGGCACTTTCGAGGAACTCGCGGCTGGCGAGGCTGCTGTCGGACGAGGCGAGCATCCCGAGCGTCCCTACGTCCTGCTGGCGCAGCAGAGCCTGTTCGATGCTACCCGCGCGCCCCCTGGCAAGCATACCGGCTGGGCGTATTGCCACGTTCCGAACGGCTCCACACTCGACATGACGGAGATCATCGAGCGCCAGGTGGAGCGCTTCGCGCCGGGCTTTCGCGATCGTATCCTGGCCCGCAGCGTGCTGAACTCGACAGACTTCGAGCGCCGCAACGCCAACTACATCGGCGGCGACATCTCCGGCGGCGTCATGGACCTCTGGCAACTCTATCTCCGACCCGCGGCCCGGCTGGTGCCTTACTCGACGCCGAACAGCCGTATTTTCATCTGTTCCGCCTCGACGCCGCCGGGCGGAGGCGTTCACGGCATGTGTGGCTACCACGCCGCTCGGGCCGCTCTGCGAACGGTCCTGAGATGAGACGCGAACCATCGGCACTCTAACGATCCATACTCCGGGACTCTGCACCCTGCTCGTCGATCGCGGCAGGCCGCGCTCGCGCAGCCTTGGCGTCCCTCTGGGCGGCGCGGCCGACCTTGCCTCGCTCGCCCTCGGCAACGCCCTCGTCGGCAATCCTCCGGATACACCCGCTCTCGAAGTCTGCCTCACCGGCCCCTCTCTCTCCGCCGACGTCGATCTCGCCTGCGTCGTCTTCGGCGCGCCCTTCGAGGTTCGCACGCCCGAACGTCGCCTGAGCGCCGGCAAGACGTTCACTCTTCGCGCCGGCGAGGAAATCTCGATTGGCGGCACTCCCTCCCAGATGCGCGCTTACCTGTGCGTTCGCGGCGGACTGTTGGGGCCGATGACGCTCGGCAGTCACTCCTCGCTGCAACCGCTGACCTCCGCCGCGCCGCTCTCCTGTGAGGAGGCCCGTATCGCTTCGCGTTTCCTTGCCGTCTCGGTGTTGCCGATGGAGAGCGATTTGCTCCGCTATCTCCCAGGCGCCCAGGCGGACTGGTTCCCCGCGGACGCACTCGAAGCGCGAACCCTGACAGTCCTGCCGGCGAGCAATCGCATGGGGCTACGGCTGCAAGGCGAGCCGTTGCCGGTGACGGGACGCGAGATGGTATCGGAACCGGTCTGTCCGGGGACGGTGCAGGTAACGCGCGACGGCCAGTGCATCGTGCTGGGAGTGGACGGACAGACGATTGGCGGCTATCCCAAGATTGGCCATGTGATCGCCCCCGACCTCGACAAGCTCGGGCAGTTGCGTCCCGGTTCGAGCGTGCGATTCCGCTCGATTTCCCTGGAGGAAGCAGAAACGCTTTATCAGGAGAGACAGGCCGCGTTGGCAACGTGGATCCTGCGGTTACGGACGTGTGTGAATGAGTGAGGAAGACCTTCTTGCCGCTTGCGGCTTAGCGGGCCGCCTGGAACTCGGTGATAGCAAGGAGAACAGACCGATCATGCCGAAAGTCCTCATCGCGCCGATGACCCTCGCCGGTATCGAGGGCGCGTTTCTGAACGCTCTTCGTCAGGCCGGTTTCGACCTCGTCTTCCCGCCTCTCGCGCGCCAGCTCAACGAGGACGAGTTGATCCGTCAGCTCAACGGCATCGTCGCCAGTGTGGCCGGCTCCGAACCCTATACCGAGCGCGTCTTCCAGGCACATCCGCAACTGAAAATCGTCGCTCGCGTCGGCGTTGGCTACGACGCCGTCGATACCGATGCCGCCACGCGCCACGGCGTCGCGGTGACCATTGCGCCGAACACCAATCAGGAAGCCGTCGCGGAGTTGCTCTTCGCCTTGATGCTGGCCCTGGCGAAGGACCTGCCCAATCAGCACAACGCAGTCAAGGCCGGCGGCTGGCCGCGCAAGGCGAACATCCCACTGCGCGGCCGAACGCTTGGCCTCGCGGGTCTCGGCCGCATCGGCAAGGCCGTCACGACGCGCGGGCAGGCGTTCGGCATGAAGGTGATCGGCTACGATCCCTTCCCCGATACCGCCTGGGCCGCCGCGCACGGCGTTCCGCTGCTGGCGACCTTCGACGAGTTAGTCGCGCAGTCGGACTATCTCTCGCTGCATCTGCCGGCGACCCCCCAGACGAAATACCTCATCAACAAGCGGACGCTGGCGCTGATGAAGCCGACCGCATACTTGCTGAACACAGCGCGCGGCCCGCTGGTCAACGAGGCAGATCTGTACGAGGCCCTGAAGAGCGGCAAACTGGCAGGCGCGGGACTGGACGTGTTCGAGGAGGAGCCGCCCGGCAAGATCCCCCTCTGCGAACTGAGCAACGTCGTGCTGACGCCCCATGCCGCGGGGACCGACCTGCAATCGCGCGACGACATGGCCCTGTCAGCGGCCCAGGCCATCGTATCGCTCAGCCACGGCGACTGGCCTGCGGAGAAGGTCGTCAATCCCGACGTGCGCGAACGCTTCAAGTGGTGAGAGGGACGGCGTTCTGCCAGTACTGGAAGGTCTCGGGACTGATGAAGGCGGGTCGTTCGCGATACAGGTCCGTCAGCGCGTCGAGAAAGGCGCGCGCGCGTCCTTCCAGTCCGAGTGTCGTCAGGCAGCCGAGGATGCGTGTGAT
>JBBRIK010000490.1:0-5235 GCA_038221045.1 Gemmatales bacterium | reverse complement strand
CTCGATAGCCCCAACAGACTCAACACACGCTTGAGCAAGGGTGGCAGTGCGGTGAGTTGCCAACTCCACCCACCTTTGCCCTCCACACCACTCTGGAGTTCCCCAAGAAAAGTGGACACAGGGTTAACGGTTATTCGGATTGCTCATACGCCGCAGGGCTGACGTAGCCCAGAGACGAGTGGAGTCGTTGGTTGTTGTAGAACACCTCGATGTACTCGAAGATCGCCGTCCTCGCCTCCTGCCTCGTGGCGAAGTCCGCCTCGTGGACCAGTTCCTTCTTCAGACTCGCGAAAAAACTCTCCATCGGCGCGTTGTCCCAGCACTGCCCCACGCCGCTCATGCTGCACTCGATCCCATGCTTGCTCAGGAGGAGTTGATAGTGTTCGCTCGCGTACTGACTGCCCCGGTCCGAGTGCGCCAGCAGCCCCTCGTCGGGCAGCCGACGCTGCACCGCCATCTCCAGGGCATCGACCACCAGGCGGCTGGTCATCGTCGCGTCCATCGACCAGCCGACCACCCGCCGCGAGTACAGGTCCTCCACGGCCGCCAAATACAGCCAGCCTTCCCGCGTCGGAATGTAGGTAATATCCGCGACCCACTTCTCGTTGGGCGCCTCGGGGTCGAACTGCCGGTCCAGGACGTTGTCGGCCACCGGCATCTTGTGGTTGGAGTCGGTCGTGTGGCAGAACTTCCGGGCGGTCTTGGAGCGGATGTCGTTGTCGTGCATCAACTTGGCGACGGTGTTGAGGCAGCAGTCGTGTCCGCGTGCGGCCAGCTCGGCGTGGATGCGCGGGCTGCCGTAGCGAGCCTTCACTTCGGAGTGGACGCCGCGGATCAGCACGACCAGAGCGTCGCGGCGCTGCTCGGCGAAGCTGGGCGGGCGCTCACGCCAGGAGTAGTAGCCGGCCGCGGAGACCTCGAGCGTGTCGCACAGCACGCGGACGGGCCAGCAGTCCTTGTGCTGCTCGATGAAGGCGAAGGTCACGTCGCCTCCCTGGCGAAGAACGCCGTCGCTTTTTTTAGGATGTCGCGCTCCATCCGCAGTCGCGCGTTGTCGGCGCGGAGGCGGCGGAGTTCGTCCTCGAAGGGGGAGAGCTTGCCATGGCCGGGGAAGGCCTGGTCGCCCTGGGCGTGGAGGGAAATCTTCCAGGAGCGGAGGAGGTTCTCGCTGATGCCGAGGAAGCGGGCCGCCTCGGCGACGGAGCGGCCCTGCTCGGTGACGAGCTTGACCGCCTCGACCTTGAACTCCTGCGTGTAGGTGCGTCGCTGTCTTGCCATGATGGACCTCCTGAGTAGAGTTTACACTCTTATCTGGGTGTCCACCATTCCTGGGGAGGTTCAGCTCAGCCCCTGTTGGCCCTTCTGCCACGTTTACCGGAACGTTGGATATGGCCGGGAGACGGAAGAATTGCTGATCCTGGTGACGCCGCGAATCGTCGGCAACGAGGAGAAGGTGGTCAAGAAACCCATCATGCCCCGTGCCGAGGGCGGTGAAGAGATGAGCGAGCCGGAGAGCCAACTCCAGAAAGGCCCCCAAGGGAAGTTGGAGAAGCTGGTCGAGGAGTACGAGAAGGGATTCAAGGCGGCTGCGGATTGGCTCGACGTCATCACCAATCTGTTCGACCGCTGCGGTTTCGATATCTCTCTGCGCACTCCGAACGAGCGCATGGAGGCCCTGTATCGCAACTCCGAGAATTACAAGCAAATCAAGGCCGAATGGGCGCGATTCTGGTTCACCGATCAGCCAGCGCACATGACGGTTGATCGCATCCACGGGGGGATCGAGTGACCCAGTGGTTAGCCGCGTCGCGGCTAACCACCGGCGTCAAGCGTTCGCAACACGGCGCGGACCGGGCTGGCATCGAATCCAACCAGGGCCAGCGGCAGCGCGATCAACTCGTACAGCCCCTCCGGCACGTCCTTCAGGACCAGTCCCTCCAACAGCGCCAGATCGCGCGCCAGGGCGGCGTGATGCGAGGGCAGGTCCTTCGAGTCGAACAGATCGACGCTTGGCGTGTCGAGTCCGATGAGCCGGACGCCGTGGTCGGCGACGAAATGCATCAGCTCGGGAGACAGGGCGGCGAAGTCCTCGCGGAAGTCGTGCGGATCGGGAAACGTCCCTGTCGCCAGCAGTAGGCGCGGCGCCTCGATGGCCGCCGGCAAATGCGCGGGCGTGATCCGCGTGCGAGGCGCAATCGCCACGCGCATCACCTGACAGCGTCCGAGATAGAAATCGAGCGGGCGGCGATCGATCGCCGGAGCATCCTTGCCGTAGTGGCTGGGAGCGTCGGCGTGAGCGCCGAGATGGACCGTCGCATGAAGGGTCGAGAGAGTAATGTTGTCGCCGCGCGCGATGTCGAGCAGGACTTCGCGGCGCGGCGGCGTGTCGCCGGGCCAGACGGCCAACAGCGAAGAGATAGCCGGCGAAATGTCGTGAATCACGGCTTCTTCTCGAGACGGCGAATGGCGGCGTCGGCGGCCTCGACAATCGACTTCTCGGTCGATTTCTTCAGGACCTTCAATGCATCGACGACGAGGCCCGCATCCTCGCCGACGATCTCAGGTCCCAGTTCGCCCAGGGCGAGGGCGGCGGCCAATTTCACCTCGCTCAACTTGTCCGACAGACAGCCGCGCAGACTCCCCACCGCCAGTTTGCGAGTCTCGTCTTGCTCCTTGGCGAGTTGTCCCAACTCCTTGCCGAGTTGCCCGAGCGCGTGAATCGCCTGACAGCGAACGAAGCGATCCTGGAGTTGATTGGCCTGCGGCGCGACAGCCCCAATCAGGACAGGCACCAGTGGTTTCTTGTCGCCGGACAACTGCGTCAGGGCCGTGATTGCCACGCGAGCCATGTCCGTGTCCTTCGCTTCCAGCGCCTGTTTGAGGAGGCCGTTCAGGGTGCCGAGAGCGGCCAGGTCGCCCAGCACGCCGAGGGCCTCGACCGTCTGCCGGCGAACTTCGGCAAGTTTACGGCGTTCGTCCTGTGAGAGCCCCGACGGTTCCGGCTCGCCAAGCACCTCGATCAGAACGGGGACGGCGGGCAAGCCCTCGGGCCGTCCAATGCGCTGCACGGCGGCGATCAGGCCGGCCCGCACGCGCAGCCCGTCCTTATTCTTGCCGTCACGCAGGGCGTCGATGATTTGCTTGAGGACGTCCGTGGACGGAGGACCGATCTTCGCCAGCGCCTCCGCCGAAGCAGCGCGGACATCGACGTTATCGTCCTTCAGCGCGTCGCCCAGCATCGGCACGCCTGCCTTCGCCTCGCGGCCAATGCGTCCCAGGGCCGTCGCGACTGCCACCCGCACGGCTGGCGACCGCTCGCGCGACATCGACGATGACAGGGCGTCGATGGCCGGCTTCACGGGGATCTTATCGACGCGCTCCACTTCGAGGGCCTTGGCACCGAGCCGTCCGAGAACGCCTGCTGCCTGCTGCCGAACGATTTCCTCCTTGTCCAGCCGCAACACCGAACCGATCTCCTCGAAGACCTTGCGAGTCAGGGGGCCTGCCGATTCGATGGCGAGCAGAGCACGGCGGCGCATCAGCACCTCGTTGCTCTCGCGCAGGACTTTCATCCATTCGGAAGCGCGTTTGCCGTAGACGGTCTTGTCCGTCTCGTCCTCCTGGGCCTGGAGGGGAAGGGACGGCGACAGGGCGAAGAGGAGGAGAACCAACATCGGAGAGCAGCGCATGAAGGACCTCGCGAGTGGCGGAAGGCATCGAGGAGAGGGAATCGCCCCTGAAAGTGAAGATAGCGGCGAGCCGTTGCGCTTGCAAGAACCTCACGTCCAACTTGACGGGGCGTGAGGCGGCTTCTACGATGAAACTGCTCGGACGAGGCCCTGTCGTCTAGGGGCCCAGGACACGGCCCTTTCAAGGCCGCGACACGGGTTCGAATCCCGTCAGGGTCACCTCATCCGCAAGCGAGGGGAAGGCATCTGCCTCCCCTCGCTTCCTTTCCGCAATCCTCTCATTCCCGCAATTTGCCAAGAATATCGTGCGGGCTGACGACGCCAACCAGCGTGGCGCCGCATCGACGACGAACAGGTGATGCACCCTCAGCGATAGCATCTGCGCGACCACTTGATGCGCTGGCGTATCGAGCGCGACAGTGAACACGACCGGTGTCATGATGTCGCTTACGCGAGTCGGATCGACCACCTCGACGGAGAACCCTTCGGGAGCGCGACGCGGCGGGAAATCTCTCTCGGGGGATTCGGCCGGCGAGGGGATGCCGCCTCGCTCGCGCTGATGGATGAGCAGATCAGTACGGCTGAGCACGCCGACGGGCCGGCCTGCCTCGTCGATGACGGGAGCGGCGCTGAAGCCGCGGTCTGTCAGCAAGGCGACGGCCTCCTGGACGGAAGCGGAGGCGTTGATCGAGATGGGGTTCGGCGTCATCAATTCCTCGGCGGTCGCGGCGTCGAGGACCATTTTGGGCAAGGCTTTCGCTCGTGCGGCGTCCACCGGCTTCTCCTTTTTGCTCCAGAGGAGCCGCAAGCGGCTCAGGGGAGAGTTGTCGGAACCCGATCCGCTGGCTCGAAATCGCTCATGTCATCCCGCCCCTATGAACGATGATAGATTCTATCCCTTGGGGACCGAATTCCTACCTGCGCTGGGCGAGAGGTGACGGATGGATGACCTTCGCGTGCGCTGCGGCTGGCTGGCAATCCTGGCGGGACTGGTCGGCTGCGGCGTCTGCGCCGCGGCGACTCCCTCGCCCGAATCGCCAAGCTCGCTCAGTTTCGCGGGCCTGTCTGCCTTGCAGGACTTGCCCGATGAGTATCGAGGGCGCATCGAGGCCGTGGTCCACAAGCCGGTCCTGCACGTTCATGGCCCTCTGGAGTCCTTCCGCTGCCAGCCGCTGTTCTACCAGTGGCTGCTCGATCATCCCGACCGGGCAATCAAGGCCTGGCTGCGACTGGGTGCGAAGTGCATGCCAATCGACGATCGCGGCAACGGCCGCTTCGGCTGCAAGGACAACCTCGGCAGCGACGTTCACTGGGACACCGTGGTCCGCGGGGAGCACCTGCGCGTCTGGTACGCCGAGGGCGAGGTCAAGCCGAGCCTGCTGCTGCCGAAGGTGCCGGTGCGAGCGGTGTGTGTGATGCGGATCGTCGAGACCAAGGACACGATGGGAAGACCTGTCATGCGCCATCAGGGAGAGTTGTTCCTGCAGACCAACAGCAAGGCGGCCGCCCTCGCGGCTCGCATCCTGGGAGTGTCAGCCCCGCACAT
>JBBRIK010000489.1:0-5261 GCA_038221045.1 Gemmatales bacterium | reverse complement strand
CTGAAATTGCCCGAACTCGCCTTGCGCGTCGTCGTCGCCGAGGATCTGATCCGCCTCGACGATTCGCAGGCGAAGCTCGTCATTGAAGCGCTGACTCCCGGTCTGCGAGATAGAGATCTCAACGCCCGACATCGCGTCGCTGTCCTCCTGCTCGAACTCGACGCGGCCCAGGCGGAGACGGTGTTGCCGGTCCTGCGCGACGGACTCAAGATGGAGAGCGACACTCAAGGGCAGGAACTGTTCCGCCTTCTGGGACGGTCGCTGCGGAAGAAACCCGAACGAGTCAAACTCGTTCTGCCGCTCTTCGAGAGCGGTCTGCAATCGACGGACAACGGCGTCCGCGTCGAGGCGATCCAGCAACTCGGCGCTCTCGGGCCGGCTGCCCAGGGGGTCGAGAAGATGCTGCGCGATGCATCTAAGGAGAAGAGCGTCGAGATAGCGACCGCAGCCGTCGAGGCACTGATCCGCGTTCGTCCCGACAAGGTCGGCGATCGCATCCCCCAGTTGATCGACCTGGCGGAAAAGCGCGATCGCACGGCCCGAGGCTCGCGGGAGATGCTCGGGCTGCTCGAAAAGCTAAAGCTCATCAACCCGCCCGGCATGGAAGAGGAATGGGGCGCGTCCCTGGCGGTCCAGATCGATCGGCGTGGGAAACACCTTCGAGACGGCTGGACGACCGAGGACCTGCTGCGTCTGAGCGCCATCGTCGAGTTGGGCGACCTCGGTGCCAAGGGCCGTAAGGGGGTAGCGGCGCTGACGCGCTTGCTGAGCGAGCGCGACAGCACGGGCGATCTGGTCCGCGGACAGGCCGCGATCGCCCTGGGACGCATCGGCAGTCCGGCGAACGGTTCGATCCCGATACTGCTTCAAGTGTCGAAAGACGCCTCGGAATCACTCGACGTCCGCGCCGCCGCCAAGCATGCGCTGCGTCTGATCGATCGCGACAAGTGAGGGCCTCATGAAACAGGCAAGTCTGCTGACGGCGCTGCATGGTGTGCTGCGTCCGAAGAAGTGAGCATGGAATCTCAGTGACGGAGCGCTGGTCGCCCGTGATATGATGAATATCAATCGTTGACGAACAACTCAGGCAAGCTGATCCGTTCATGCGGTTCGGTTCGCCGCATCGGCCTCATTCATCCTGTCTGTCCGGAGATTTCCGATGGACCGCCTCCCTGTTTCGCTGTTGTGCCTTTTGTGTGTCCTCCTGTCTGATGTCCGCGCTCAGGAACCAGCGGGCGGCGGTTTGCCTGACGGAGCGATTGCCCGCGTAGGCAGTATCCAGTTGCGCCATCAAGCGCCGATCCAGCAGTTGGCGTTTCTCCCCAATGGTTTACTGGGAGCGCTGGACGGGCGCGGCACCTTCCGGGTCTGGAACCCGAGGACCGGCTACGAACGACGCAGTTTCGCCTTGCAAGCGCCGCCGGGCGAATCCAACCAGTTCGAGTCGATGCGGCGCATGGAAATGATGATGATGATGCGGATGGGCCGGGGAAAACGAGGGTTCCGCAATCGCGATTTCGAGGGAAATACGAGCCTCACGCCTCACCTGTTCTCGCCGGAGGGGCGATTCCTCGCGGCGGCCGAGTTCGACAAGGTCACCGTTCACGACACGACGACCGGCAAGGTCTCACGCCAGATCACTCTCCGCGCAATGGACCGCAAGGACCTGCGCGAAATCTCGCGCCGCGAGATGTTGCCCAATCCTCTCGCCTTCTCCCCCGACGGGAAGTATCTGGCGGTCGGCAGCGGCATGCTCGGCGGCACCCTGCAAGTGTTCGATCTGACGTCGGGCAAGGAGGTCCATACGTTGCGCGTGCCGAACGGCCATTGGGTCTTTCGCCTGATGTTCTTCCCCGGCGGAACGCATCTGGCCGGACAGGGCGACGAGCAAGTCCTCATCTGGGACCTGAAGACAGGCAAACGCATCCGCACCTATCAGAGTTCGCGTGAAAGCATGAACGCGCTGGCCTTGTCGCCGGACGGCAGGAAGCTGGCGACGGCCAACGAAGAGGCGGGCATCAGCCTGTGGGACGATAGCTCCGAGGAGGAGACGGCCACGATCAAGGGAGGCGAACGGTCCATCCTCACGATTGTCTTCTCGCCCGACGGCAAGACACTGCTAACCGGTTGCGTCGATCACACGCTGCGGCTGTTTGACATGATGACGAACAAGGAGAGCAAGCACCTCGAAGGCCATGACAGTCCCGTCGTCGCCGTCGCGTTCTCGCCGGACGGCAAGCTGGCGGCCTCCGGTGACACGAACGGGCGCATCCGCATCTGGGACCTGGCCAAAGGGAAGGAGTGCGTTCCGGTCGAGACGGCGCAACCTGTTCTCTTCGTGAGCGTTCAGGGACCGACGATGCTCGTGCTGGGCGGACCCGATGGAAGCGTCCGTCACGCCGATCTGTTGACCGGCAAGGTAGTGCATCGCTTCAAGGGACCCGAGGGAGCGGGTGGAGGCGCCCTGTTCTCCGAGGACGGCAAACTCGTGGCTCTGCCCGGCATCGAGAAGGGCGAAAGCGCGCCGCGCTTGTGGAATGTCGCTCAGGGCAAGGAATTGCCCGCCCTCAAGGGCGTGACGGAAATCAGCGGCCTGACTTTCAGTCCCGATGGGAAACGGATCGCCCTGACTCACGGAGAGGAGAACGTCGTTCAGTTGTGGGACGTGGCGAAGGCGGAGATGCTGGCCACGCTGGGACCGCGTTGTGAGAGCGTCCACTTCAGCCCCGATGGCCGAACCCTGCTGACGGCCCATCCCGGCGGACAGATCAGCGTCTGGGAGCTTGCGACGAACAAGGTGCGCCTGCGCTTCCAGGGGCCGGGGAGCGATCCACGAGCATTGGCGATAGCGCCGAATGGCCGGCAGTTGGCGACGGCGAGCGGCGAGATCATTCGGCTGTGGAGCCTGACGACGGGCAAGGTGCAATTCGCCCTGGCCGGCCACATGGGGGCCGTGACCGCCCTGGCCTATTCGCGAGACGGCACGCATCTGGCTTCGGGCAGCGGCGATGGCAGCGTTCGCCTGTGGGACCTGGCGAAGGGCCAGCCGTTGCATCACTTCACCGGACACCGCGACGCCGTCCGCAGCCTGGCCTTCTCCGGCGACGGCAAGATCCTCGTCTCCGGCAGCGCGGATGCGACCGCCCTCGTCTGGGACCTCGAAGCACCTCTTCAGGAACCGAACAAGCCGGAGGCCCTGAAGAAACTGGAATCCCTCTGGACGGCGCTGGCGTCGGAGGACTCCGAGCCGGCTTTCGCGGCGCAGAACGCTCTGATCGCTCAGGCCGATGCCGCAGTCGCCCATTTGCGAAAAGTGCTGTCGCCGGCGGCAGCGGCCGCGCCGGAAGAGATTCGCAAACTGATCGCCCAATTGGACGAGAGGCGCTTCCCGATCCGCGAAAAGGCAATGCAGGAGTTGACTCGTCTGGGAGGCCAGGCCGGTCCGGCTTTGAAGGCCGCATTGGAGGCGAAGCCATCGAGCGAGGTGGCCAAGCGATTGCAGCAGTTGGTCGAGCGTTTGAGCAAGCCGGCGACGGGCGGCGAGGAACTGCGCGAGGTGCGCGCGATTGAGGCGCTGGAGCAAATCGGCACGGCCGAGGCGAGGAAGTTGCTCGAGGAGTTGGCGAAGGGGGCAGGGGGAGCGAAGCTGACTGAAGAGGCGAAGACGGCTCTTGACCGGCTGACGCCGCGTCCTACCGCTTCGCCGAGCTTGAAAGAGAACCCGCCCGCCGAATCCCGGTGAGCAAGGAAGGACCAGACGAGGGGGCCGCACGGTCTCGCTCCGGGCCGCTCTATGAGGCAAGAGGCGTCCATGCGATACAAATACGACGTGTTCATCAGCCACTCTTCTGAGGACAAGGGCGTTGCCCTCCAGTTGGGGAATTCCTTCAGAGACCTTGGCATTCGCTGCTGGATTGCCCCGAACGACATTCGGGCCGGAGTGGATTGGAACGCGAGCATCGTCGAGGGTATCACCGGCAGCCGGCTGATGATCCTGGTCTTCTCCTCGCGCTCGAACACCTCGGAAAACGTGATGAATGAGGTCGTTCTGGCTGCGAATAAGAAAATGCACATCATTCCCTTCAAGATCGAGGATAGCCCCCTCTCGGCCTTCATGGAACTGAACCTCAGCCGCCGGCAGTGGCAAAATGCCTTTGAGGGAGCGATCGAGACGCACATTGAACACCTGGCCGGCGAAGTGCAGCGCTTATTGCGGAAGAAAGTGGCCGTGAAGACGGAACTCAACAAGAAGCCCATCCTGAGTACGGTTCCTCAGCCCGCGCCGGCAGCGATGGCATCGGCCGCGAATGCGACGGCGGCCATCGCGCTGGAGGAACTACAGAATCCGTATGAATTCGACACGACCGCAACGCGGCAGACGTTCAAGGGCAGACAGAATGAGATTGACGAACTCGTCGATTCCATCGAGAGCGGTACTCACACGGCTGTCTTCGGTTTGCAGCGAATGGGAAAGACCTCACTGATCGAAGAGGGCCTTCAGGAAGCCTTGCAGAGCCGGCCGGGTCTGGGCAAGACGCTTCTCCTCGCCAAGATTGATTTGCAAAGACTTGGGGGAGAGCAGGTCAGGTATCGAGATTTGGTCGAGTCCATCATCGAGACCATCAGCACCAAACTTGCGGAACAGGGACTCGGACGGGGAAGCCAGGACGTGAGGGGTTTGACCCACGGCCTGTTTGCCGCTAACCGCTATACTCGCGGGGACCGGACGGAGTTTTTCGCCAACTTCGCCGATCTCCTTCGAGGATTCGTCAGCTCCGCCCGCCGGCGCATCGTCCTGTTCATCGATGAGTTTTCGGAGGTGCGAAAGGTCATCGAGCGAAACAAGATTGCCCTGCAGCGCAACCCCGTCCGGACCGGCAATCTCTTGCCGCATGACATGTATCTCGATATCCCGTTCATGCACCACCTCAGCTCTTTGCTGAAGGACCGAGGACTCAAACAGAAGTTCACCCTCGTCGTCCTGGTGCGTCCCTTCATGGCCGAGTACGACGATCAGGAGGAACTCCAGGTATTGAAGCTGATGAAGCCGATCATGCTCTATCACCTGGACGAGACCGCCGCCCAATCGCTGATCACGGAACCTCTCGCGGGACAGGTGAATTACGAGGAAGGCACCGCCACTTATCTCTACCGGCTCACTGCGGGGCATCCGTATCTGCTTCAGTTTATCCTTAAACTGGCCGTCGATAAGATCCGGCGGGACCGCCGGCGGACCATTACCCTGCAAGACGTCAAGACCA
>JBBRIK010000488.1:0-5266 GCA_038221045.1 Gemmatales bacterium | reverse complement strand
GGGAGGATTTCTGATCCATGATTTGGGCGGCGGCGGCTTCCAGCGTACGCGTGGCCGTGGTACCGACCACGACGATTCTCTTGCCCTCGGCGCGCTGCGTGCGCAGCGCCGCGACGGTGGCGGTGGGGACGGCGTATTCTTCGGTGTGCATTTTGTGTTCTTCGAGCGTCGCGGTTTGGACCGGCAGGAAGGTACCCAGGCCGACGTCGAGGGTGACTTTGACGATCTGGATGCCGCGGGCGGCCAGGTGGGCCAGCAGTTCGGGCGTGAAGTGGAGTCCGGCGGTGGGGGCCGCGAGGCTGCGGCCGTTGTGGGGCTGGGCGTAGACGGTTTGATAGTGCGCGCGGTCAGCGGCTTCGTCGCCGCTACCGGCACGGGCTTTTTCAATGTAGGGCGGCAGCGGGACGTGGCCGATGCGGGCGAGCATCTCCGCCGCCGGCAGGAGTTTCTGATGTACGCCAGAAGATTCCACGCTGACGATCCAGTGGCCGGACGCGCTGCCGCGGCTAAGGAGGCGGAAGGAGATATCGGACGGGGGGTCGGTGGCCAGCGTCATGCCGGGGGCGAGTTTGCCGCGGGAGCGGAGCATGACTTCCCATTGTCCGGGAGAGATTTCCGCCAGGTAGATACCGGGGATCGAGGCGCCGGTGGCTTTGCGCAGGAGGAGTTTGGCCGGCAGAACGCGGGTGTCGTTGAGGATCAGCAGGTCGCCGGGCGAGAGGAGGTCCGGCAGATCGCGGAAGACGTGATGAGCGAGCGAACCATCGGCGCGGCGCAAGACGAGGAGACGAGAAGCGTCGCGCGGCGAGGCCGGCTCCTGGGCGATGAGATGTTCCGGCAGCGGATAGTCGAGTAACTCGTCGAGCATGGTGGAGTCGCCGCTTGCGGCCTTTGCAGCCGCAAGCGGCAGAACGATTACTTCTTGAAGCCCTTCACCCATTCATCGAAACCCTTCTTCGCCTCGGCGACGGTCTTGGCCGGGCCGGTAAGCTTGATGTGATAGACGTTGTCCGCTCCCTCGAACTGGAGGGCCAGCATGCGATAGTTCGGCTTCCGCTTCTTCTGCGCCGCCGGCACCATCGGGGCGCCTTCGAGGTACGTTCCCTCGATATCGACGTACATCACCTCGCAGCCGGCAACCTTCATTTCCTCGACCTTGGTCACATCGGCGATCTTCTTGCCTTCCGGGGCAATGAACTGGCCCTGCCAGCGCTCGAGGTTCTGCTTCTTCGAGCCGGTGATGCCCTTGAAGATGGCCAGGTCGGCGTTGGCGTCGTCGCCCTTGACCTTCGGCACAACGAACGTGGCCAGGCGCAACCGGCTGCTGGACGGGGCCTCCTTCCACTCGGCCGGCGTCGTCGATTTGAGACCGTCGAAGTCAACGACCGTCCCCTTGTCGTCCGCGACGGCAGTCACGGTCAGGCACAGCAGCAGGCAGGTAGCACGTTTCATGAACATCTCCTTGTAAGGGCGACATTCTTCAACTTACCGGCTCGGCGTGCCGGGGTCCACATCGCCACGACCACGCCGAACGCGCTCCGCTCCGAGGACTCCGCGTCACGGCTAACCCTTGCTATATGATGACGGAATGATGCGCCTTCATCCCTTCATCGACAATCGTTTCGTCGAGCCGGCCTCCGGCCAGCATCTGCCCGTCTACGAGCCTGCGAGTGGACAGGTTTACGCGGAGGTCGCCGACGGCGACGAACGCGACGTGGCCCTCGCTGTCGAGTCGGCGGCGCGAGCGTTTCCCGCGTGGTCGCGCACTCCTGTCGCCGAGCGTTCGCGTCTGCTGCTCGAAATCGCGCGACGGATAGACGAACGCCTCGAAGAACTCGCCCAGGCCGAGAGCGTCGATACTGGCAAGCCGATTCGGCTGGCGCGCAGTGTGGACATTCCGCGCGCCGCCGCCAACTTCCGCTTCTTCGCGACGGCGATCCTGCACACGCACCTGGAAGCGTATCGCACGGACAGCCTGGCTCTCAACTATGTCCTGCGCCAGCCGGCGGGCGTCGCCACCCTGATCGCGCCGTGGAACCTGCCGCTCTATCTGCTGACGTGGAAGATCGCGCCGGCCCTCGCCGCCGGTTGCACTGCCGTCGCCAAGCCGTCGGAGTTGACGCCGATGACGGCGCATCTGCTGGCCGACGTCTGCCGTGAAGCGGGACTGCCTCCGGGCGTCCTCAACATCGTGCATGGACTCGGAGCGAAGACAGGGCCGCCTCTGGTGACGCATCCGCTGGTCCGCACCGTCTCCTTCACGGGGGGGACGAAGACCGGAGCGGAGATTGCTCGACAGGCCGCGCCGCTGTTCAAGAGGCTGACGCTCGAACTGGGCGGCAAGAACCCGAACCTCGTCTTCGCCGACGCCGACATCGATGAGGCCGTGCCGGTCTGTGTCCGTGCCGCCTTCGACAATCAGGGCGAAATCTGCCTGTGCGGCTCGCGGTTGCTCGTGGCGGAGGCGATCTTCGCGGACTTCGTCTCGCGCTTCGTCGAGGCGACCCGAAAGTTGCGTCTCGGCGATCCGCTGGACCCAGCAACGGATGTGGGGGCGCTGATCTCGCGCGAGCATCGAGAGAAAGTGGAATCGTATCTTCGCTTGAGCGGGGAGTTAGGCGGTCGGCTCCTCTGTGGCGGGAATCGGCCGGTGCTGGAGGGGCGATTGCGATACGGCTATTTCCTTGAGCCGGCGGTGATCGTTGGACTCGATGCAGCCTGTCGCGTCAATCAGGAGGAAGTGTTCGGCCCGGTGGTGACGGTCACACCGTTCCGAAGCGACGCGGAGGCGGTCGCGCTGGCAAATGGGACACGCTTCGGGCTGTCAGCGTCGTTGTGGACGCGCGACCTGTGCCGGGCGCATCGAGTGGCGGAGCAACTGGAGACGGGGACGGTGTGGGTGAACTGCTGGCTGCTGCGCGATCTGCGAACGCCGTTCGGCGGGGTCAAGGACAGCGGCGTCGGCCGTGAGGGAGGCGACGAGGCGCTGCGCTTTTTCACCGAGCCGAAGACCGTGTGCGTGAAATATATGATGTAAGGACTGGTGTCCTCACGGCGACAGCCCGGAGGAGGGGTCGCCAATGATCCGCAGTTTCCGGCACGCTTCGAGGTAGGTCCTCTCCAGATCCACGGACAAGATCACGTCTCCGGGAAGGGCGAGGGGCAGGATGGGAAGGGTCTGTCCGAGAGTAAAAGGCACAAGCCAGACGTCGATTTCATCCACATCGCCGCGCTGCACGGGACGATAGGCCGCCGCGTAGAGCGAAGGGTTCGCGGGAAACAGGAACCTATCGGTCTGGGGCAAGAGGGCAGCGATCTCATCGTGAAGGTTCGCGTTACGGTTGGTCACGATGTCGGCCAAAATGAGACTGATCCCTTGGTTGAGATAACTGGCGCACTTGACCGCGAAGGCGCGCCGGTGTTCGGCACGGTCCTTGTTGGCCGGGCTGATCAACTCGATGGCCGCGACCAGTGTTGGACCTGCCTCGGTGCTAATGATCTGGACCTCGAAGGTATCCGAGAAGGTAGCCGGCATCACGAGCGTCGGCGCGACAGGCTGAGCGATTGAAACCGGAGCCGCAAGTGTGCCAGAAGTAGGCCGGGAGAAGGTGGCGACATCAATCTCGACGCGCGTCCCCAGGTGAACGTGCGGTTCGGCAAAGAAGCCTGGAGGCAGCAGGCGGTCGTTGAGGTCATCGACCAGGGCGTTGGCCCATTTCGAGTGGAATCCTTCCCAGTGACGCTCCACGCTCAGCGGTGGATGAAAGTGATCCAGTAGAGGCATGACGTCTCCCAAGGTGTTAACCGCTTGCGGTTCAACGCGGACCAGGCCCGCAGACGCCAACATAGGGGACGCGGTCGCCGGCGGGCAAGGCGAAGGCGCGAGCGATTTCCTGCTCAAAGTAACCGCCCAGCGGCACCGTCGCAAGGCCGAGGCTGGCGCTGACCAGGCAAAGATTCTGCATCAGATGTCCCGCTTCCAGGAGCAGGAAGCGCTCGCCACGCTCGCCGTACTTCGCTTGCACGCGCTCCCCATCGCCGGCAATCACCCAGATTACGCTTCCCCCTTCTACTTGCCCCAGCGACGGAACCCACTCGCGCCACGTCTCGCGCTCCGCTCCTTCCGCGATCCGCGCCAGGTGATGGCCCGCTCGATCGTAGTGATAGAGTCCACGCCCGAGCCAGCCGTCCGCGACGACGACGAGATACAGCTCGAGGGCTTGCAACCCACCGGCCGAGGGAGTGGGACCGCGAAAATCATCGCCGTGACAGCCATGCGCCAGCGATAGCAGCCGCGCGAGCGTCCGCGCGGACGGCAGGGTGCTGGAGAGGCTGCGCTGACAGCGTCGCCGTAACAGTACGCGATCGAGTCCCGGCCACCAGCGCGGACGCACACGCGGCAGTTCCACGCGTGGATAGCCTGGATACGAGCGCGGGACGACGGCGATCTCCTGTTGATCGTGCGCCAGGATCCGCTCGCGAAAGTCGAGGAAGCTGATCCGGTCCAGCTCGCTTTGACGCAATGGGTTCACCAGGTTCACTCCCGAGAGGATCGCGTTGAAAATTCGGGACGATGCGGCTATCGACGGTCCGTTGTTCGGGAGAGGTTCTCCCCGCATCGAGGATCGCGCTCATGGTGTTCGCTTCGCCGCTGTTCCTGTTTCAGGTCCTGTCCGTTGTCCTCGTCCTGCACTTTGCCTGGAACAGCCTTCGCTTCCGGAACGCCTTCCTGCTCCTTACCAGTATCCTCTTTTACACCTGGGGCGAGGCGGGCTACGTCGCGGTCCTGCTGGCCTCGATCGTCCTCAACTACTTCCTGGGCCTCTGTGTCGAGAAGGTAGAGAATTCGCGCGGGCGTCGGGCCATGGTCGCCCTGGCCGTCGCCGCCAACCTGGCTCTCCTGGGCTACTTCAAATACGCCAACTTCTTCGTCGATACCTTCAATGCTCTTTCCGACCACTTGGGAGGGACTTCTCTGTTCCTCCCTCCGGTCCATTTGCCGCTGGGAATTTCGTTCTTCACCTTCCATGCACTGTCGTATGTCCTCGACGTCGGCCGGCGCGAGGTGAAGGCGACACGGAACTTCCTGGACTTCGCCCTGTATATCTCGTTCTTTCCCCAGGCCATCGCGGGACCGATTGTCCGCTATCACGAGGTTGCCGGCCAGTTGACGCAGCGGCAGGTGACGCTGGACGGCTTCGCGGCGGGCATCGTCCGGTTCATCCTCGGCCTGTCGAAGAAGATGCTGATCGCCAACACCGTCGGG
>JBBRIK010000487.1:0-5278 GCA_038221045.1 Gemmatales bacterium | reverse complement strand
CCCTGCGTCGTCTTACGAACAGAGACGACACAGCGTCCTCCGGACCGACGCGACGTTGCGTCTGACGAGCCACCGCGACGCAGAGCGTCGAAGAGCCGTTCCCACGCAGAGCGTGGGAACGAGGACGCGAGGCAGAACGGAGGCTTCCGGCGGCGCGAGGGGTGAGTTACAATCCATATCATAACCGAGAACGTGAGGAAGAGCTTTTCCTCGCGCCGGAGCCGCCAGCCGCTACTCTTTCTGCTCGCGGGGAACGAACGTGCATATCACCGTCGTCTGTCCACAGTGTCGTTCTCGCTACCAGGTCGATGACGCCCTGCGCGGCAGCAAGATGCGCTGTCCCAACAGCAAGTGCCGCAGCGTCTTCGACGTCGTCGGAGAAGGGTCTCCTCCTCCGAGTCCCGCGCCCGTTCCGCGCCCGCCCGCGCCCGGTCCCAGCCGACCCGTGCAGAGCGGCTCCGTCAGCGACATGGTGCCGATGCTGTCGGCCGAGGTCGCTCCCGCGCCCCCGAGCCCCACCCCGGCTCTCGGTCCCAACGCCGCCGACTGGCGGACCGGTCCTCCTCGATCGAACGGAACTCCTGCCGCCCCGGCGACTCCGGCCGCGAAACAGCCGCCTCCGAAGCAGCCCGCCCCAAAGCAGCCGCCTCCCAAGCCGCGCACCCCGCCCGCGCCGAAACAGCCTGCCCCTGCGCCTCCCCCTGAGCAGCCCGCCGTCGTGGACTGGCGCAACACGGCCCCAACGGCCGTGCCGCCCGGTGAATCGCGCGCCGCTCCGGTCGAGATGCCCTTCGGTTCCTGGGACGCCCCTCCTGTCCGCGAACCGGCCTCGCCCGAGGAAGAGGAAGAGGCCCTGCGCCAGGCCAAGAAGAAACGCGCCCGCCGCACCATGATCGGCATGGTCGCCGGCCTGGTGCTGATCCTCGGTACTGGCCTCATCATCGCATTCATCATCCTCAACCAGAGCGAGGAGAGTCTCTTCGCCGAAGCGAAGAAGATGTACGAGGAAGGCCAATACGGCGAGGCGACCGTCCACTTCCGCAAACTGATCGTCAAGTTCCCCGATAGCAGTCAGGTCGTCGAGTATCGCTTTTATGCCACCCTGTCCGATCTCCAGGCTTCCAGCGGCGACCTCGGGATCAGTCCAGCCCTCGAACAGGTCAATCAGTTCGTCATCGACAACATTCAGACTGCTCCCGGCAAGAAACTGCTCGATGAGAAAGGCCGCGACCTCGGCCAACTCCTCGTCAAGGCAAGCGACCGCTTCCTTGCCGACAAGGCGGCCGATGAAGATGCCGCCAACGAGGGATCGCTCAAGGCGATCGACGACACCGTCGGCAAGACTGCGCGTCTGCTCCCAGGATCGATCACACCGGAAGAACGCGAACGCATCAGCGGACACATCAAGGAGTATCGCGTGCGGATCGCCGTGGGCAAGGATCGGACCAAGGCGCTGGGAGAACTGACCGGCCTGGCGAAGAAGCCGGGGGCGCAGGGCATCAAGGAGTTCAAATACTTCCTGCGCGAGAAAGCGAAGTCCATCCCCGGCCTGGAAGAGCGTCCCGAGGCCGTCAAGCTCATCGGCGAGATGCACGACGCCCACGTCAAGGGCATCCGGTTTCTGAGCGCGACCGCCGAGACGGACCCCTCGACGCCACGTCAACTCGAGGATAGCGAGGCGTCGCTTCTCCTCGATCCGCTTGTCGCCGGCATGCGCCGCGCCGCCATCGATGAGGGCGCGCTTGTGCTGGCTGTCGCCCGTGGCGTCCTCTACGCGCTCTATCCATCCAACGGCCAGATCAAGTGGGCCATGCGCATCGGCATCGACACGGCCAATCTGCCCGTCCGTCTGCCGCCGACGGCGACGCATCCCAACGAGCGCTTGCTCGTCCTGTCCGGCGACGCGCGCCAGTTGACGGCCCTCGACCTCGACGGCCGGCGCTTGTGGGAACGTCGCCTCGGCTCTTCCTGCCTGGGCCGGCCGCTGATCGTCAATCGCCGGGCCTATGTGCCGACGGTCGATGGGCAGGTACACGAGATCGAACTGGCGGCCGGCAAGCTGCTGGGACGCTGGCAGTTCGGGCAGCCTCTCAGCGTCGGCGGCGTCCATCAGAAGGGGACCAACCTCGTCTACTTCCCGGCTGACGATACCTGCGTCTACGTTATTGACGTGGTCAAGAAAGAGTGCGAGATGGTGCTGTACTCCAACCATCTCGCCGGCTCCTTGCTGGGCGAGCCGCTCGTGATCGGCGACGATGCCGCCGCCGTCGCGGCGGGAATGCCCGCGCATCTGTTGCTGACCCAGCAGAGCGGTATCGATGAGACGACCCTGAAGCTCTACGAATTGCCGATCAAGGATCGCCACGCGTTGCCGGTGACGATGGAGCCGCAGCCGCGCATTCGCGGCTGGACCTCGTTCACGCCCTACAGCGACAGCGAGAAAGTGGTCTGCATGTCGGACTCGGCTCATCTCGGCCTGTTCGGCATCCGCCAGGCGCGCAACCCCGAGGACCCGCTGCTCTTTCCGCTCATTCCCGGACCGATGGGAGTCGATTTGACCGGTCTGTTCAAACGCGGCGAGCATCAGCGCCGCGAGCGCTCGCTCGTCGCTCACGTCCAGGGCGACGACCTGTGGGTGCTGGCTCATGGCCGATTGCAGAGGCTGGAAATGCGGCTGGGCCAGAGAGCCGGTCCGCAGATCCTGGCACGCTGGAAGAAGCCGCTCGAACTCGGCTGGCCGCTGCACGCCGAGCAGGTCCGCGAATCGCCTGAGGGCGCGACGCTTCACCTGGTCACGGAAGAGCCGATGGGCCGGCCGATGGTGCTGGCGACGGCGATCGATCCGGAGGCGACCGAGAACGCCGACGTCGGCGATGCCCGAGTGCGCTGGCAGCGTCAGCTCGGCATGGTCTGTCAGGGACAGTTGATCGAACTGGCCGGCGAGGTGCTGGCTGTGGACCGCGCCGGCGGCCTGTTCCGCTTCAAGGCGAAGGACTACAAGTCAGATGCAGGCGTGCGCTGGATGGCGGCAGCGCGGGACGTCAGCGTTGCGGCAGGTCTGGATCAGGGCGAGAGCGAGCCGCCGCAACTGGTCCGCGCCGACGACAAAACCGTCTTCGCGATTGCCAATCCAGGCGGGACGCGTCTGCTGGTTCGCCGCTATGAGACGCCGGGAGACGGGGGAGCGCCGAAGGTCACTGAGCAGGAGGTGGACTTGCAAAGCGCACGGCCGGCCGGCAACCTGGCTGTCCTGGGAGAGTCCCTTCTGGTGCCGCTGAACAACGGGATGCTGGTCCGCTTCACGCTGCCGCTGGGAGAGCGAGCCGCCCCGGAGGCCGGTCCGACCTGGCGTTCGCGCGTGGCCGGGGCCGCCGCCCGCTGTTACATCGTGCCGGTGGGAGAAGAGGAGTTCCTGATGACGGATGGAGCGGGCGGCCTGACGCGCTGGTCGTGGAAGAAAGGCGCGAAGTTCCCGGATCACATCCTGCCGCCAGGCCGCAACACCCCCCCCGCCGTCGAGTTGAACGATCGCGTTCGTGTCGTGTCGGCCCCCCTGGTGCTGCCGCGCGCGAAGCCGGCCGATCGCTTCCAGGTGATCGTGGCGGATTCGCGCGGAATTGTGCATTTGCTCTACGGCGATGGGCTGACGACGGAGCATACCTGGGAGTGTGGCGGACGCATCACGGCCGGGCCGTTCCTGCGCGGCGGCCATGTCGGGTGCGTCGTCGATAAGAATCGCCTCGTCTGGATCGATCCAACAAAAGACGAAAAACCTGTCTGGCAGCACAAGACGGCCGGCGAGGCGATTGTCGGCGAGCCGCAACTGATCGATGACCTCCTCGTGGTCTGCGACGAGGGCGGCCGCTATGTCGGCTTGAATCCGGCAACGGGAGTGGCGGCGGGCGAGGGGTATCGTCTCAAGGCGGTCGTCGCGCCGGCGGCGGCGGCGGTGCCGTTCGGCAAGGGCCGCGCGTTCGCGCCGCTGACCGATGGGACGAGGATTCTTCTCTCCCAGGACAGACTGCGTGCTCGAGCGGGCCAAGCCCGGCCAGATCGTTCCGGTCGACTCCGAGCACTCCGCGCTCGCCCAATGCCTGCGCTCCGGCACCGCCGAGGAGGTACGACGGCTCGTGGTGACCGCGTCCGGCGGCCCGTTCCGCGGCCGCACGCGCGACGACCTCGCCGACGTCACCGTCGAGGAGGCGCTCAACCATCCGACGTGGGAGATGGGCCCGGTGATCACGATCAACTCCGCGACCCTGGTCAACAAGGGCATGGAGGTGATCGAGGCACACCTGCTGTTCGGGATCCCCTTCGACCGGATCGAGGTCGTGGTGCACCCGACGAGCGTCGTGCACTCGATGGTCGAGTTCGTCGACGGCTCCACGATCGTGCAGGCGAGCCCGCCGACCATGCTGATCCCGATCGCGCTCGCACTGGCCTGGCCCGACCGGGTCCCCGACACCGCGCCCGCGGTGGACTGGTCCCAGGCGAACACCTGGGAGTTCGCCCCTCTCGACGACGACGCGTTCCCCGCCGTACGGCTGGCCCGCGAGGCCGGTGAGCGCGGGGCGACGGCACCTGCCGTCTACAACGCCGCCAACGAGGTCGCGGTCGACGCGTTCCGGCACGGGCGGCTCGGGTTCGTGGAGATCATCGACACGGTTGCCCACGTGCTGGGGGCGCACGACGTACCCTCGAAGCACGCACTCACCCTCGACGACGTCCTGGCCGCAGACGCCTGGGCACGCGACGAGGCGACCCGCCTGATCGAAGGGGCTCGATGACCGTCCTGTGGTACGTGATCGGCGTCGTGGCCTTCGTGGTCGCGATCCTGGCGTCGATCGGCCTGCACGAGCTCGGCCACATGATCCCGGCCAAGGCGTTCGGCGGGAAGGTGACGCAGTACTTCATCGGGTTCGGCCCCACGGTCTGGAGCCGGCAGAAGGGCGAGACCGAGTACGGCGTCAAGGCGATCCCGCTCGGTGGCTACGTCAAGATCGTCGGCATGCTCCCGCCCGACGCGGAGGATCTCGGCACCGTCGAGTACGACGCCGAGGGCAACAGGGTCGTGAAGGTCCGCAAGTCCAACACCGGCATGTTCACCCAGCTGATCAGCGACGCCCGGGCCGCCGAGTGGGAGACGATCACGGCTGCCGACGAGGACCGGCTCTTCTACCGGATGGCCTGGTGTAAGAAGGTCGTGGTGATGGCCGGCGGGCCCAGCGTCAACATCGCGATCGCGTTCTTCATCTTCCTGGGCCTGTTCTCGACCCTC
>JBBRIK010000486.1:0-5281 GCA_038221045.1 Gemmatales bacterium | reverse complement strand
TAGCCGATCTTCACGAACTTGTTGACGCTGACTCGGTCGGCCTCATCGAAAGGCGTCAGGTCGGCCTCGCGCGCATCGGGCTGGACGACGTAGAAGACCGTCTGCCGATCCATCGTGTTCAGCTTCCACACGCCGGACTCCGACAGCCCCTCGTGGATCAGCAGCGTCCCCTGAGCCTGCTCGACCACGCGAGCCGTATACAACTTCTCGTCCTCCTCCGCACCGATGACGAGCGGCTTCGGCTCCTTGTCGGACGGCGCCTGCAAGGTCAGCCCGGTCTGGGTCGCGTCGGGCGGCAGACGATACCGCAGCGGCTGGCCCGCTTCGAGGTTGTGTTCTGATGACCGCGTCGAGGCGAGATAGTGGATCAATTCGTGCGTCAGCACGACATATTCGCCCAGGCCGATCAGGTTCGTGCGCCAGGATCTGTCCAGCGGCACGGCGCTGAGGATGATGCGTCCATCACCGCGTTTGCCTTCGAGGAACAGGGGATTGTCAGGACGGTCGAGTTTGGCGATGACGACGCCGTGTTCGTCGTTCTCCGGTGGAACGAGCTTCCACCAACGCGAGAACTCGGCGAGATCGAGTCCGCCGATCTTCGAGCGCCGGAAAATCTCCAGAGCTGGATGCATCAGCGATTCGCGGACAGGCCGGGCCGCCTTTGCGACCTCGCTTTCGTCGCCTTGCACCTTGTCGAACTTCCCCGGCAGCCAGCCCTTGCCCTCGCGATAGAGGTTGGCGTTGTACCAGTCGCCATCCACGCGGTTGCCGGCCGTGACGAGGACGCCGCCGCCCTCCTTCAAAAAGGTCTCGACCGCCTCCTGCTGGATCGGCGACAGCCTCGGCACGTTGCTCAGTATAAGCACGCGGGGCTTCTCGTCTCCCTTGCCGTTGACGGGATCGTCGCGCAGCGAGGCCGGCGTAAACTCGTTGAGCATGAGGACACGCGTTTTGATATCCGGCGACATGTCTGTGGGCGGCGACAGGGTCTTGCGCAGGGAATCGCTGGCTCGATCCAAGGCGTCGGCCTTTTCCTCGCCATCGACCAGCAGCACCGACACCGCATTGACGACTTCGAGCGCGAAGTCCCGGCGATTGTCGAGCGGCAACTGATCCTTGACAACGTAGCCGGGCTTCCTCTGCTCGCGGGGCGGGTCCGGCTCCAGAATGACCGAGATCAGATGGGAGCCGGGCTTGGGAACCTTCAGCTCGAATTGCAATGGCACCTGCCCCCCTTCGAGGGGGGCTTCCCTGGGTGGCTCCAGTTTGAAGGCGAACTTGCCATCGACCTCGACGCGGATCTCATGAGGCGGTTCGTACTTGGTCGGACCGCTGAGCAGGATCGCCGTGCGGAAGACGACTTTTTCCTCGTTGGCGGCAATGACCGCGCGGCTGGCGGCGAGCGGCGCCAATGCCCAGTTGGCGGGCTTGGCCGGACGCTGCGGATCGAGGTTGACCGCCCACAGGCGCGGCTTGACGGTCGTGGCCGAGTCGTGCTTGCCGGCCAGATCCTCCCAGCCGAGCAGACTGCGAGCGTCGGACCAGCCATAACGCTGGCCGTCGCTGAGAATGATGATGTCGCGCTCGAAGCGCTGGCTGTCTTCGAGGATGCCGTAAGCCGCCTGGACGGCGCGGGAGAAGTCGCAGCCGCCGCCGGGTTCGGGCAGACGCTGGATTTTGTCGCGGATACGCTCCAGGTCGCGGCTCAGTTTGGGGACGAGCAACATCGGCTGCTTGCGTGCGACGAGGACGGCCACGCCGTCACCGGCATGGAGGGAGCCGAGGAATTTGGTGGCCCATTCCTGCGCCTGACCCTGGGCGGTCTTGCCGTCGCCGCTCTTGAAGGTCATGCTGGCCGAGCCGTCGATGATGAGGACGATGTCGCGATTGGTGTGCTGTCCCGCGGAGAGCAGTTTCGTCTCGGCGTGCGGATCGGCCAGGGCGAGGACGAGAATGGCGATGAGGCCCATGCGCAGGGCCATCAGAAACAGTTCCTCGATGAGCAGGCGACGGCGGGTCACCTCGCTGACCTGGAGGAACTGCATGGCCCCCCAGTCGATGACGTCATAGCGTCGGCGGTTGAGCAGATGGATGATGGGCGGGATGGCGACGGCCACCAAACCCATCAGCATCGCGGCATTGAGAAAGCTCATCGGCGGCGCTCCCACTTCGAGCCCGCCGCGCAAGCAAGGGACCTTGCTTGCGCGGCGGGCTCGGGACGATTATTTCATGCGGCTTTGACGAGCCGTGAGGTAAATGCCCAACGCCCGTTCCACGGGCTGATCCGTGCGCAGCATGTGATAATCGACCTGGGCCTTGCCGGCCTGGTCGCGGAGGTCCTTGCAGAACGTCTCGAAGTTCTTCTGATATTCCTTGCGCAGACGCTGCGGATCGACGAGCAGCTTGTGTCCCGCCACTTCCAGGTTGCGGAACTGCGTCCATTTGCGGAAGGGGAAATCGATCTCCTCCGGCGCGAGGACATGGAACAGCAGCACCTCATGCCGGCGAAAGCGGAAGTGCTGAATGGCCCGCATGAGCGAGGGCAGGTTGTCGAAGCAATCCGAGATGATGACGACCATCCCGCGCCGTTTCATCTGCTCGGCCATGGTGTGCCACAGCGGGGCCATGCTGGTCTCGCCGCCGGGCTGGGTGCCCTGGAGCAGATTGAGGATCTTGAGCAGGTGCTTGGCGTTGGCCTTGGGCGGAATGACGGCCCGCACTTTCGTATCGTGCAGGGCCATGCCGACGGCGTCGCGCTGATGCAGCATCAAGTAAGCGAGCGAGGCGGCGATGTACTGCGTATACTCGAACTTGCTGGGATGCGCGCCCTTGTAGGCCATGCTGCCGGAGGCATCGACGAGCAGATGCGCCTTGAGGTTGGTCTCCTCTTCGTACTCCTTGATGAAGTACTTATCGGTCTTGCCGTAGGCGCGCCAGTCGATGTGGCGAATCTCGTCGCCGGGATAATACTGGCGATGCTCGGCAAACTCGACGGAGAAGCCCTTGTAGGGACTCTTGTGAGCACCGGTGAGGAACCCCTCGACGAGCTGGCGAGCGACCATGGCCAGCCGGCCGTATTTCGCAAGCGTCGTCGGATCGAAGTGGATGGAGGCAGCCATGGAGGTTCATCCGAGAGACGCCGCTTGCGGCTTAGCAGGGGAGCGCTAAGCCGCAAGCGGCAGAAGGCGGGTCACGCACGCTTCGCTTGAGCCGCCGCTTCTTGCTGCGGCAGCGGGACGGCTTCGATCAGACGAGTGACGATCTGATCGGGCGAGATCCCTTCCGCGTCGGCGTTGAACGTGGTCACGATGCGATGCCGCAGGACCGGATGCGCGACGGCCTTGATGTCGTCCGTCGTCACATGCAGCCGGCCATGCAGGATGGCTCGCGACTTGCCTCCGAGAATCAGGTACTGGCTGGCACGCGGACCGGCTCCCCAGGCGAGTAGCTCCGGCACGAACTTCGGCACTCCCGTCTCTTTTGGCCTGGTCGCGCGGACGAGATCGCAGGCATAGGCGAAGACGTGATCGGCGACGACGACCTGACGCACGACTTCCTGTAACTTGAGGATCTGATCGCCGTCGATCAACGGCGTTAGCTCCGCCTTGGTCGTGCTGGTGGTTCGCTTCATGATGTCCATTTCCTCGTTGCGGCTGGGATAGCCGACGACGATGTTGAACATGAAGCGGTCGAGTTGCGCCTCGGGAAGCGGGTAGGTTCCTTCCTGCTCGATCGGGTTCTGCGTCGCCAGCACGAAGAACGGCTCGGGCAGGTGATAGGTGTTGCCGGCGGCCGTGATATGGTGTTCCTGCATCGCTTCCAGAAGAGCGGCCTGCGTCTTGGGAGGCGTGCGGTTGATCTCGTCGGCCAGGAGTATGTTGGCGAAGACAGGGCCGGGCAGGAAGGTGTACTTGCGCCGTCCCGTCTCGGGATCGTCCTGAAGAATGTCGGTGCCGGTGATGTCGGCCGGCATCAGGTCGGGCGTGAACTGGATGCGCTTGAACGACAGATGCAGGATCTTCGAGACCGTGCTGACAAGCAGGGTCTTGGCCAGGCCGGGGACGCCGACGAGCAGACAGTGGCCCCGGCTGAAGAGAGCCATCAGCAGTTGCTCGACGACCTGTTTCTGGCCGACGATCACTTTGCTGATCTGCTCGGTCAACTTCTCGTAGGCCACCGCCAACTCGCGCACGGCTTGAGCTTCGGGAGGGGTGTTGGATGGGGTCATTGGAGGGATACTCTCGTTGGTGTCAGGCGGGGTGCGGGCGGGCAGGGTAGTATTGTAAGGGTTGTAACGCCAAGTGCAATTCCCTAATTTCTTCGGTGCCGTATGTCGAGTGTTCCTCCGCCGCGATCGCGTCCTGTCCGCAGCCTGTTAATTGGCATGGGAGTGCTGGTGGTCGGGCTGGCAATTTTCGTATTCGGCGTATCGATGGAGGCGACGGCGACAGCGCCCGGCATCATCACGGCGCGATGCGAAATCGAAGTGCGAAGCCCGGTGACGGGTATCGTGGACCTCGGCAAGCCGATTGCTCCGGGTGATGAGGTGAAGCCGGGTCAGTCGCTCGCCAGGGTGGGGACCGTGGAGGTTAGCGCTCCGGAAGGAGCGCCGCTTTGGCTCGTCGTGGCCGTGGCCGTGGGGCCAGGCCAGCACGTTGACGTGGGCCAGCGGCTCATCACGCTCGACCCGCTCGACCCGATGACGCACCGGCCGCGCGAACTGCTTGCCTGGCTCGACATGCCGGAGGAACACGTCGCCGACATTGAGACAGGCCAGAGGGTGCGGCTGACCAGCAACCTCTACAACGAACGCATTCATGGCCAATTCGACGCGGTGATCGAGCGAATCGAGCCGGCGGGGCGGCTTGCGGAGAATGGTAAACGCTACTTTCGTGTCGTCGCCGTGGTGAAGGAGACGCCATTGAAGTTGCTGCTGGGCTCGGGTGTGAAGGCGGAGATTGTCGTGGGCAAGAAGCGCGTCTGGCGGATCATCATGGAACATTGACCACGAAAGAAGCATTCGCGACAATGAGAAGGAATCCAGATCCCCCTCATGAGACGGCCTGATGGCAACCGACCCGACCGCTATCCCTGCCTCGGAACAATCCTCTCCCCCACAGCCCGTACATGCCAGGACTCTGGATCAACCGTATATAAATCCGAATGCGACAGTTATTATGCTCCTACAAATATGTTATCAAAGCCCCAGTTGTGGAGGACGGTTGAGCTAAATCCATCTGTCCAATTAAATAATCCTAAGCCGGTATTTGTCAAACCAGCA
>JBBRIK010000485.1:0-5286 GCA_038221045.1 Gemmatales bacterium | reverse complement strand
TGTCAGGGATCGGCCGGCCGACACCGCCTCGACAATCCGCGAAGTGGGGACGACGCGGTAGTATCGGTGCATCAGCAGGGCGTGTTCGGCGAAGCGCTCCAGGCTGGCCGTCAACTCGTCTTCCGTCTCGTCGTTGACACGGTGATAGAGCAGGACGCAAGCACGTCCCCGGCTCGGCAGCCGTTGCCAGAGTCGGGCGAGCAGCACGATGCCGCCGTAATAGAGAGCAAGGTGATAGAGTGTCTTCAGGGCCGCCGACCACGGAGAAGGGACAGTGCCTATCAGTCCGCGCCGTACTTCCAGTTCCTTGTGCTGTCGATGCGTGGGCGACCTTCGCAGGGGGAACGAGCCGGCCGGCTGGCGTCGGCGCTCGGCCGTGCCGTCCGCGATGGCCGAGACCGTCCGCGCCAGCACCGCGGCGCCCGCTCGATCCAGCTTCTTCTGTAGCGATGCCGGCGTATCGCGCGGGTGGATGGCGACGGCGTCCTCCCCCACCACGTCACCAGAGTCGAGGCCGGCTTCGACATAGTGAACGGTAACGCCCGCGAAATCCTCATGTTCGTACAGTTCCCAGAACCCCGGCGGCATCCCGCGAAAGTCCGGCACACGTCCCTTGTGCAAGTTGACGCAGCCCAGGCGCGGGACCGAGAAGGTGTTTCGTTTCAGGATGCGCGTGCCGAGGACGATGCCGAGATCCGGCGCGAGGCGGCGCATCTCCTCTACCGCGTGCGGGTCATTGAGGTTGCCGGCCTTGATGATGGGGAAGCCATGTTTGGCCGCCAGGTCCGCTAGCGTGAACGCTTTCTCGGGAAACGCTCGCCGCAGCAGATCCAGCACGGCACGGCGCGGCACGATCCGGGACGCCAGTCGTTCCAGCGTACCCTGCACGAACTCGCCGGCGCGGCGTACGAGGTAGCCGACTCCTTCACGAGCAAGGTTGCGGCGAAGGCTGCGGAAGCGAGCTGTCCAGGGCGAGGTGTGCGTGTCGAGGAGGATCGCCTGAATCTCGATGCCCTGTTGGCGGGTGAGAGCCTCGATGGAGAGACGAGTGCTGGCCGAGTCCTTACCTGCCAGGATCACTACCTTGAGCGTGTCTTGTGCCATGACCCGTGCGTCCTCCCCAAAGGGTTCGGGGCCTCTTCCGCTATCGTGAATGGCGGGAGGCTAGCACAGACGCTCCGCCCGAGGCAAGCCGGGTTTCCGGGGGTTCGAGACGCTTCCCCAGTGAGCCGCGTCCGCTTACGAGCCGCGACCGCAAGGGAGCGGTTGGAAGAAGCCGCTCGTAAGCGGTCGCGGCTCGTAAGCGAGTAGGCTCGCATTGAGATCACCTCTTAGCGGACGGGGGCAACAACGGAAGCACATCTCCGAGTTGTTCCACTCCTCCAGCGCCAAGCAGGACCACAGATAGTCCTGCCGCCCGCGCGCCATCCGCGTCATTCAGCGGATCGTCGCCGACGAACAGAATCTCTTCGGCTCGGCTGCCTGTGTCGCTCAGCAGCCGCTCGAAGAACTGTCGGGCCGGCTTTCTCCAGCCGATCTCCGAACTGATCGTCAGCAAGTGCAGAGGCGCCAGCTCCGGCAATCCCGCGACGACGCCGCGCAGTCGGCTGTCGAAGTTCGAGGCCATGCCGAGCGGATAGCCGCGCCGTGACAGTTCCGCAAGTACCCGTTCCGCGTCTGCAACACAACTCCAGGCTTCGGGCTGAGAGAAATGATGCCACAGTTCGCGAAAACATGCCTCGCCGTCGCCCACATCGTCCAGCACCGCCGCGACGATATTCCGCCACCGCCGCTCCTCGCGCGGCTCGTCCGTCTTCCAGCCGTGTTCGCGATCAATGGCATCCTCGTGGCGGAAGGCCGCGCGAAAGCGATGGGCGATCTCGTCAAGCGTCAGCCGGCTGTTGTGACGGCGGCCGATCTCGAAGTACACCTCGGCAGGCGCGGGCCGTGGATTGATCAGTGTGCCAACGGCATCGAAGAACACGGCGCGGAACATGCAATGGTCCTCGGGTGTGGCGGGCCGCTGGTCGTGTGTGCTTGCAGGACGGCAGGCTAATTTACCGCATCGAGCAGTGGCTGCAACCGTGCAGCGACGGGCCTGGTCGTGGTCAGGCCATTTGAACACGATCTCCGAAGCGTTCGCGCAACGCACGGCCCCAGCCATTCAGGTCGATCCCGTTCCGGTACAGGACTAGTTCACGCAGGCGCCCAAGGTGAGGGGATTCGGCCAGAGCCTTGGCTCCCTCGTCACCGACACCGCACCCACACAACGAGAGTTCTCGCAACCCGGCCACGTTCGGAGAGGATGCCAGCAAGCGAGTTCCTTCGCTCCCGATCGGTTCGTCCATAAGCGAAAGAGTGGTCAGCCCGGCCAGCCTCGGCGACCGAGCAAGAGCCGCCGCGCCAGACGTTGTCAGGCTCGACTCCGACACCCTCAGGCATTTGAGGCTCGGCAGGCCAGGTCCAGCCAGCAGCCGCTCCAGCCCCTCATCAGCCATCATCGGGAGGTGGCACAGATGAAGTTCCTCCAGTCTTGGGAGGAGCTTTCGCGCCAGCGCCCCGAACCCTTCCGGCCCGACGTTGGCATACCACAAATCCAGAGACGTAAGAGCCGGGGCTTCGCGCAGCGCCTCGATGCCCTCGTCGGTGATGCCATCATCGTTCAGGGACAGCCGACACAACCCCGGCCAGAACGTGGCTTCCCCCAGGGCTGCGATACCGGCCGCAGTGATGCCGTTGTGACACAGCCACAGTTCATGCAGGCCAGCCAGATGCGATGACTGCGCCAGCACGCGCACGCCCTCGTCGCCAAGGCCGCAGCTCTGGAGCACCAGTTTCTCGAGAGACGCCAGATGGGAAGCAGCAGCGAGCGCGGCAGCGCCTTCCACCCCGAGACGGCATTGTCCCAGGTTGAGGTCTTTTAGCCGCGAGAGGTGCGGCGCTTCCGCGATTCTTCGCGCGGCTTCTGGCCCGGATAGGCTGTTGTCCTCCAGGTCCAGGCGTTCCAGTCCCGAGCAAGACGGCGACGCAACCAGAGCGCTCACGCCGGGGATCTCAAGCTGATTCCAACCCAGGTTCAACACCCGAAGCTGGGGCAACAGAGGAGATTCGGCCAGAGCGAATGCACTGTCATCCCTGAGGTCGCAACAGTGAAGTGTCAATTCCGACAGTGAGCGGAGGTTGGGCGATGTTGCCAGGGCGAGCGTTCCTTCCAACTCGATGCCGCCTTGCATGATGGCCAGTGTAGTCAGCCCCGTGAAATGCGGAGACTCGGCCACCGCCCTGGCGCCGCGCGGGCCGATCCGCCGCCAGGAATGAACGTACAAGTCACGCAGACGGGCGGCTTCGGGCATGCGAGCCAGTTCCTCGACAATGCCTGCCTCCATCTTACAGAGCCGGAGACTCCGTACCGGGGCGGCCTCCAGGACTCCTCGTACCTGCGCCATGCTGGGTGCGTCTTTGATTTGCACTGCCTCGACAACGCCCCGACGGAACTCCGCTTTGGTCACGCCCAGCGCCCGCAGGGGCGCGCGCCAGTCCGCGCCATGTTCGGCGAGAAGGTAGGTTTCTCGCTCGGTAAGTGTTTCCCAGCGTGGGCATCCTTTCGGGAGGGAAACCAGTTCGATCTGAGCGCGGATGAACTCGGCACGCTCCGGCTGATCGTGGTCATCGAGCCAGTCGGCGAAGATCAGACGAGGCGTGTCGTCTTCCGGGTTGAGGAGGATCGTCTGAAGGAAGGCGTCCTGGAGAGTCATGGTCAGAGGCGCGACGGCCTCAGGGGTTGCAGATAGGGGCGGGTTGGGGGTCATGAGAGTAAGAATATCGTACGCGGCGCGGCCATTGCAATCCAGACTCTCACTCGGTCTTCCTCCTCAGCAACCCGCCGACGGATCGCACCTGTCCCAAAGTCTAAAGCAGGGAGAAGGGATCCCCTCGCAGGCGCTTCGGGCTGGTCATACTATAGCTGCCAGCGCGCTTTTGCACCGACTCCGAGGAGAAGCCTCCGTGAAGACCAGGGGAGAACAGTTTGCCGGCGTGACCGTCGCTCTTGTGACGCCCTTCAAGGACGGCGCTACCGACTTCGACGAACTGCGCCGGCTCATCGACTGGCACGTCGAGCAGGGGACCGATTGTCTCGCGCCCGCCGGCACGACCGGCGAATCGCCGACGCTCGATCATGAGGAACACGAGCGCGTCATCGCCGCCACTTGCGAATACGCGCGCGGCCGGATCAAGGTCATGCCCGGCACCGGCTCGAACAACACCAAGGAGGCCATTCGCCTGACGAAGTTCGCCAAGCGGAGCGGGGCCGACGGCGCGCTCATGGTCGGACCCTACTACAACAAGCCGACGCAGGAAGGCTATTTCCGGCACTTCGCCGCCGTGGCTGAGGCCGTCGATCTGCCGATCGTCCTCTACAACATTCCCGGTCGCACCGGCTCCAACATGCTGCCCGAGACGATTGGACGGCTCGCCGCCCTGCCGAGTATCGTCGCCATCAAGGAAGCGACCGGCTCGATGGATCAGGCGTCCCAGATTGCCGCCCTGTGCGATCTGACCCTGCTCTCCGGCGACGACAGTTTGACGCTTCCCCTGTTGAGCATCGGCGGCCGGGGAGTGGTCTCGGTCGTGGGAAACATTGTGCCGCGCGACATGAAAGCGCTGATCGCGGCCTTCGACAAGGGCGATCTCGCGGGCGCGCTGAAGTGGCATCGCAAACTCTACCCGCTCTGCCGCGACCTGCTCGGCGTCTCCACCAACCCGATTCCGATCAAAACGGCGATGAAGTTGCTCGGGCGTGGCACTGGCGAGATGCGTCTGCCGATGTGTCCGCTCGACGCGGACAGCGAGGAACGCATCCGCCAGACGTTGCAAACCTATGGATTGACGGCGTGACTTCTTGCCGCTTGCGGCTTAGCGGGCAACCCGCCAAGCCGCAAGCGGCCGGAATCAGAGCAGCCGGCGTCGGAATGCCCCGAGGTTCTCCTGATTCTTCGTGGAGTCGAGAATCGCGAAGACGACGTGACTGAAGACGTTGTGAAAGACACTTCCCGCAAGCAGCAATTCCGCGAAGATTCGCGCGATCATATCCGGCTCATTGCGAAACGCGCCGCAACCCCATGCCCCCAGCACAACGGTGGAATGTCCCTGCCGATGGGCGACGTGCAGCACTTTCTCCGTCCGTTGCCGCATCGTCGATTCGAGCAGGGGCTCATCGTCCTTGTGCAGCGCGCCCGCGTTGACGGCCGCCGCCGTGATGAACGACGTGAAGTAAAGCATTTCCAG
>JBBRIK010000484.1:0-5287 GCA_038221045.1 Gemmatales bacterium | reverse complement strand
AAGTGTGCGTGGGCCCTCCGGGCGCTCCGCCCACGGCTCAGTCTGGTGCGTTCGGGCTGTTGGCCTCACCGTCCTGATTCTCCAGGTCTGGCGAAGATTCTCCTTCGCGTTCCCATGCGCAGGCGACCTCAATACCGGTCATCACACCCTTCCAGTCTACTCGCGAATACCAGCGCTCGTCACGCTCGATTCACGAGGCGGAGAAAAGGTTCCGCGGAGAAAAGGGCGGAGAAAAGGTTCCTGGAACCTTTTCTCCGCCCTTTTCTCCGCCCTTTTCTCCGCCAGGAACCTTTTCTCCGCCCGAGCGCTATTGTCGTTGCCGTACCCCATTTCCGCGTCGGGGTCCGACTCATTATCACGTCTTCAGATCGAGCGCATAAGCCTCGCAGCCCAGCCGCAGCGCTTCGCGCGGGATGACGCCGCCGGCGAACATGTCGAGCACCTTCGGCCTCCGCGCACGGCCCGCCTCGATCTCCTCGACGGTTACTTCCGCGCCGGTCTCCAGGGTCAACCGCTCCGCGGGCGCTTCCAGGATGTGCTGTTGCGCCTCCTCGATGGCCCTCGCGATGTCGGCCTGTTCCTCCGGTTTGGAGTCGCTGGGGTAGCGGCAGCGGCGCTTGACGAACTTCGCCGCGTTGGCCCTGCAGAGCGCTTTCTTCCTGTCCTCCTCCGCCCCGAGCGGCACAAAGCGGGAAGCCGGAACCAGCGCACCGTAGACGGCGGCCCGGCAGGCGATAAGCGGCCGCCGCGCCCACCAGAGATGTAGCGTATTGATGTGTCCCTTGCGAATGGATTTTTCCCGGGACGCCTCTGCGCTGATCGCCTCGATCGGCAGGTAGTCCTCGATCAGCCGGCGTTCGTCATTCATTATTGGCCCGACTCCTCAACAGGGATAACTTCTTCGTCAAGATCGATCACCTTGAAGTCAGTAACCTGGTCGATCCGGTTCAACCGGGGTAGTCGCTGCAAGATGCCCTTGAAGCTAACCAGATCGGTCTTGAGGTGAGCCTCTCCAGCAATGGCGTAATCCTGGACTGTCAAGTCGGCCTTGGCGTGGATCTCTTCATCCTGCTCGTACAGTGTGAATCGCACTTCTCCTGACGGCTGTGGGTTGTTCGGAGTCGGCTGTCCGCGAAGCACGTCCACATAACCGAAAAAGCGGTCAATCCGCGGCCGGGGCAGGGAGCGCAGTCGCGGCGCGAGCGCCTCGGCAACCTCGAAAGCTTCCTGGTGGAGCTGAATCCCGGTACTCCGGCGTTGTTCGGGCGGGAGGAAAGAGCGAGACCAGTCGGCGGAAACGCTCAAATAGGCCCGTTCCCCGGCGGGCCGGAGCAAAAGCAAGGCCTCACACAGGTTCGCGCTGACTCCCCGATGGAGCGACGGATCGACCAGATCATCCATCAGCCCACTGTCCGCGGCCTGAGAAAGCTCCTGGAGGGTCCGCATCAGCAGGCTGGTCACCCGGCGGGCGAAAGGCTCGCCATTTGGGCCGGACAGCCCGGCCTGCAAGTTGAGGGGACAGGCGAGACTGAGGACGAAACTGCCGCGTTCGGTTTGGCCCAGGCGACAACGGGAAACGAACTCCTCCGCCTCGCTGCGCGACATCCGCGGGTGGTACGGCTGAGGCACCAGCACACTATGGGCCACGGACAGGAGGGATTTCCGCAAGCCTTCGAGCAGCCGAACGCCGTGGTCCAAAGGCAGGTGGCCTGCTTCGGCATCGGGGCTGACTTCGCGAAACCGCAGCATGTCCGCGGGCGGCAGTAACAGATGGTCGAGGACCTCCTGCGCCGGCCGTTTCTCGAACTCGGCGAGCTTGCGCACTGCCTCAATCACGGCCTCCCCGAAATCGTCGAGCGTGGGGTCGGTCGGAATAATGACCTGATGGAGCGTGGAGTCCGGCCGGTGAAAGACCGCGATCTCGGTCCGCTTGCCATTAGGGACTGGTTGCCAGCCGAGGCCGCGGGCGTATCCCGTCAGCGCGCGGGGCGTCACCATTTGGGCCGCTTCCAGGGGGAGATTTTCACGGGACATAAAGGATCTCCTCATCCCGAGAGCAGCGGGTCATGATCTCCGTGAGGGCAGCAGGGGATAACGGTTGATTACGAGGGATGTAGACAGTCTGGGCGGTATCATTGGTACTGGCCTGCGCCCCACGAAGACTGACCCAGTAAGCGCACCGCTTTGCGATCAACGCATCTTCCGAGTGCCTGAGCCAATCGTCGAGGTTGGGCGGCAGATAGAGGACCGCGAGGATGCGCGCCGATGCGAGACGGGTCTGCCTCAGCTTATTATACTGCCCAATCAGCAAACTGAAGGAATAGCGCCCCTGCTGCTCGATCGGCGGAACGCGAGTAGCCTTCAACTGAATGTGCAGGGCGAAGGAAGTGTGCTCCGAATTGGCCGCGAGCTGACGCCCGTCTTCATCGATCTGAGCGTCCACCCCGGCATCATCCAGGTGGCGATTCGTCACGGCATATGAAAAGCCGCAGCGAGTCGCGATTGCGTGCAGGTATGCGTAGCTCAATTCGGCTTCGATGTTCTGTTCGGTCAGCATAGGGGCCTTCCGCTACTGGATGCTTGTCGGCGCTATTTCCGGGTCACCGTTTCGATTACGACGAAATCCGGGATCGGCCAGAGTTCGTGCTTGGTCATCGTCCTTCCCGCGTTTTCTTTGCGGCTTCGCCGATCGCCTCGGCGGAGATTTCATAGCGACGAATGACATCGCGAGCTCTTACGCGGTGTTCCAGCAGCTTGAATGGGTCCTGTGCCAAACAAAGGTGTCAGACACCGAAAGGGTTCACCAGAGACGAAAAATGAGAAGGCAAAAGTACCGGGAACCGAATCGGATTCCGGCCTGCGGAAAGTCGCTCATTCTCTTACGCTTACTGCGCACCGCGACCGATTCCGCTCCCTGGTAGGGGGTGTGGAGCGGAAGCAATTAATGAATTCAACTCCACGGTAATGACTGCACGCTGCGCTGGGTAGCGCGAATTCCTCCAGGCCTCCATATTCCTCCATCTGCCTGTTCATGCAGGTCCGAATCAGGTCTCGCGGACCGATCTTGCTACTCTCTCTTGAATCGGAACATCGGTTCGCGACGCTGTTACCCGCTTCGAGAGTGCGCGGCGGTTGCTGTCGGCTCAGCGCTCCTCCACGGCGGGCGGCATCGCAGGCGGCGGCGCGGTCAACTTCACCGTGGTCCCCGGATCGAGCAGCATCGCCCGCCAGACTTCACGCAGCGCCTCGTCGTTCCGCTTCAGACGCACCAGCAACTGCGCCCGGCGAGCGTGTAACGCCGCATCGTTTTCGCGGACGTGCAGGAGTTGTTCGACGTGAAACGCAGCCGCATGCCAGTGGCCGGCCTGTTCGTGGCGGGCGGCCTCGGCTTCGTGCCACGCGGCATCAAGGCTCGTCTGGCCCTGCCGGCAACGCGCTTCCGGGCCTGACCCTTGCAGGTCGAAGAGGCGAATGACGTTATCGTAAGGGACCGCCACGAGTTGGCCGTCTGGACTGCGCGGCCTCCAGCCGCCCTCGATACTCTCCGGCACCTTCGGCAAAGGTTGCCCCGACTCGCTATCCCAGGCTCGAACCGGCTCGCCCCCGGCCTGGGCCAGCACGGTTCGGCCCCCTGGGCCAAACTCCAGCCGGAACACCGGACTGACCAGCCCGCCGAGGGTGTGGAGTTCCTTCCCCTTCCTGGCGTCCCAGATCCGGACCGTGGCGTCGTCGCTCCCCGAGATCAGACGGCTGCTATCGGGGCTGAAGACAAGACAGTTCACCTTGCCGACATGCCCGATCAGCGTGGCTCGTTCCTGGCCGGCACGCCCATCCCAGATGCGAACCGTCGCATAGTAGTCCGCCGAGACCAGCCAGGTCCCGTCGTTGCTGAAGGCCACCCCCTCGACGCTGTAGTCATGCCCCGGTAACGACAACAGTTCCACCCCGCCCAGCGCGTCCCAGATTTTCACGCTATGGTCGTCGCTGCCCGAGACAAGGCGATAATGTTTGGGATGGAAGGCAACAGCCATGACGGATTTCACATGGCCGGTCATCGAGTGCAATTCCGCGCCGGTTTCCGTGTCCCAGACCTTGATGAAACGGTCCATTCCCCCGGAGGCCACACGCAGGCCGTCGCCGCTGAAGGCGACACTGTTGACCTCGCCGCGATGCCCCTCCAGCACACGCAGCGCCTCACCGGTCCGGACATCCCAGATTCTTACCGTGCGGTCCGCGCCGGCCGAGACGAGCCGCTTGCCATCCCTTGAGAGAGCGATCCCGTTCACCGCGCCGCGATGCCCGCGCATGACGAGCCGTTCGCGTCCCGCCGGCATCTCCCAGAGGCGGACCAGGCCATCCGCGCCGCAGGTTGCCAGTTGCGCATCGCCGACAAAGACCACACTATTCGCTCGACCTTCGTGTCCGCGAAAGACGTGACGCTGCTGCCCGGTCCGCGCGTCCCACAGGCGAACCGTTCCCTCCTGTTCCGCCGCCGCCAGGACGGTGCCGTCCGGCGAAAAGGCCAGCGCGCGAGTGCGGACCGAGGGACTCGGGATGGAGAGAAGCTCCTGCTTGCTCAGGGCATCGAAAAGCCGAATGCCTGTGCCGTGAATTGTCGCCAGACGCTGGCTGTCCGGGCTGACCGCGACGGCGCTGCCTCGGATCGAGCGAGTGCGGAGGACGCTGACCGCGGAGGACTCGCGCGCATCCCAGACCTTGATGAGCTGGTCCCACCCCGCGGAGGCGATCCGCTGGCCGTCGTGGCTGAACGATACGGAAGTGAGGAGGTTGACGTGTCCGCGCAGCGTCAGGATTTCCCGGCCATCGAGGGCGTCCCAGACGCGCACCAGTCCATCGGCGCCGGCGCTGGCGATCCGCTGGCCGTCGGGACTGAAGGCCAGGAAATTCACCTGCAAGGTGTGTCCATGCAGCGACAGCAGCTCCCGCCCCAGGTAGGTGTCCCACACCTTGATGACCGGATCGCCGTAGCTGGAAGCCGCGGCGCGCGAGCCATCAGGGCTGAGGGCGGCACTCGAGATCGGCTGCGGCTGCTTGCTCAGCCGCAGCACCTCCTGGCCGGCGCGAACATCCCAGAGGCGGAGGGTGCCATCGTGGCCGCCGCTGAGCAGGCGCGTGCCGTCGCGGCTGAGGGAGACGAAATTCGCGGATTGCACATGGCCTTCGAGGGTGCGCAACTCTCGGCCCGTGGAAGGATCGAAGATCTTGATCGTCCCGTCGAACGCGCCGGCGGCGAGACGTTTGCCGTCGGCGCTCACCGAGACGCTCT
>JBBRIK010000483.1:0-5287 GCA_038221045.1 Gemmatales bacterium | reverse complement strand
TAAGCCGCAAGCGGCAAGACTCAGGACGTGATCTCCGCGAGCGCGTCCGCGAGAATACCGATGTCCGCCTCGGTATTGAATGGCCCAGGACTGACGCGCACGGTCCCTTCGGGAAACGTCCCGAGTGAACGATGGATGTAGGGAGCGCAGTGCAGCCCTGGTCGAACGGCGACGTCGAACGCCTGATCGAGGATGCCGCCCAACTCGGGCGCTGCCAGCATCTCACAACGAAAGCTGAGCGTGCCGACGCGCCGGCTGGCGTCTCGATGGCCGAACACCTCGAAGCCCGGCATCGCTTCCAAACGACGCCACAACCTTTCCACCAGCATCACCTCGTGTTCGCGAATCCGCTCGATTCCGTGTTCGACGACGTACTTGATTCCCGCCGCCAGTCCCGCGACGCCCAGGACGTTCGGCGTGCCGCCTTCGAGAAAGTAAGGCAACTCGCGCGGCTGGGTCTCGCTCGCGGAGTCGCCCCCCGTGCCGCCTTCGCGCCAGGCTCCGACCTTAGTGCGAGGCCCGACGTAGAGTGCGCCGGTCCCAGTCGGGCCGAGCAGCGACTTGTGACCGGCAATGGCGAGCAGAACGATGCAGACTTCCAGAACGTCGATAGGCACCGCACCAGCCGTCTGAGCGGCATCGACGAGGAAGAGGACGTCGTGTTCGCGTGCGATCTGTCCTACTTCGCGGATGGGCTGAATGGTGCCGACGACGTTGCTGGCATGCGTCAGAGCAATCAGGCGCGTGCGCGGCATGAGAGCGGCCTTCACCGCGTCGGGATCGATGGTGCCGCCGCCATCGGCCTTGAGGCGCGTAAGCTGGATGCGGCCGGCCAATTCCATGGCGCGAAGGGGCCGGCTGACACTGTTGTGTTCGAGGTCGGTCGTGATGACGTGATCGCCTTCTCTCAGGACTCCCTTGAAAGCCATGTTGAGAGCGTCGGTACAATTGAGCGTGAAGACGAAGCGTTCGGGTTCCTTGCCGTGGAAGAGTTGGTTGAGCAGGTGCCGGCAGTCGTCGAGGGCGCGCTCGGCGGCGAGGGCCATCTTGTGGCCGGCCCGGCCCGGATTGGCAAGATCCTGACGCGCGAAGCGGTCGAGCGCCTGATAGACGGATTCCGGCTTGGGAAAGCTCGTGGCGGCGTTGTCGAGATAGATCATGTCACCTGGCCTGAGGAGGGCATTGCTCTCGTCATCGTAGCACCTCGCTTCCCTCCCTCCAAGATGAGCGCCCGTTATGGCGTCTGCGTCTTGCCCGGCTGCCAGAGGACGTCTCGCTTGCCATCGTCATTGAAGACCCGCCCCAGGACGAACAGCAAATCGGAAAGGCGATTCAGATAGACGATCGCCTGCGGATTGACCGGCTCCTGACCGGCCAGGGTGACAACGTCGCGTTCAGCGCTTCGGCACGCGGTGCGGGCGAGATGACACCACGCCGCCACTATCGTTCCGCCCGGCAGGATGAAACTCGTCAGCGGAGTGAGCCGGGCGTTGAGCCGATCGATCTCTTTCTCCAGCCGGATCGCCTGTTCCGGCTGCACACGCAAGCGCTGGCCGGGCTGCTCATCCGGCGCTGCCGGCACGCACAGATCAGCGCCGACGTCGAAGAGATCGTTCTGGATCGAGCGAAGCAGCTCCGCCTCTGCATTCGCGGAATCGTGCGCGAGCAGCAAGCCGAGGACGGCGTTCAACTCATCGACGCTGCCATAGGCGGCGACGCGTGGATGGTCCTTCCGAACGCGCGTGCCGTCCCCGAGAGCGGTGTCACCGGCGTCGCCGGTTTTCGTGTAGATGCGCGAGAGATAGACCATGTGACGCTCCTCGAAACAAGAGTGCCGCTTGCGGCTCCCGGCGAACCCGCCGCGCTTGGGAACGTCTACGAAATAACTTCTTGCCGCTTGCGGCTTAGCAGAAGACCGCTAAGCCGCAAGCGGCAAGAAGTTATTTCGGCATCGGTCCTCAGCTGCAGCCCGACGAGGAGCCACAGGTGTCGCACTTGGCGCACGCCCCGCTGCGGACCAGCGTCAACTGGCCACACTCCGAACACGGGTCGCCCTCGTAGCCCTTCAGACGAGCGAGACGAACCTTCTCGTCCACGGTCGCGGCCGGACCGTGCGAGCCATTCTTGTGACCGTTGCCATTGGTCTTCAGCGGGGCCAGATGCTCGCTCCGCGGGGCGGCGAACATCTTCGGCTTCGGGTCCGCCGTCCTCTCCTCGATGGCCTCCGCCGCCTCGGTTTCCTCCGCCCCTTCCTCGCGGTGGATGGCCGTCCCACGCAGGTCCTCCGGCTCGACGTGCGCGAGGTCGTCCCGGTCGAGATAGGTGATGGCCAGCTCGCGGAAGATGTAGTCGATGATCGACGTCGTCATCTTGATGTGCGGGTTGCCCTGCACCATGCCGTTCGGCTCGAAACGCGTGAAGATGAAGGCGTCAACGAACTCCTCCAGCGGCACGCCATGCTGCAAGCCGAGCGAGATCGCGATGGCGAAGCAGTTGGTCATGCTGCGGAAAGCCGCTCCCTCCTTGTGCATGTCGAGGAAGATCTCGCCGAGGCTGCCGTCCTCGTACTCGCCGGTCCGCACATAAATCTTGTGATTGCCGATGCGTGCCTTCTGAGTGTAGCCGGCCCGGCGATCCGGCAGACGCCGGCGGTTGGCGATGTAGCGATAGACGATCTTCTCCGCCGCCTTGACCGCGGCCGGCTTCGCCTCTTCCTTCGTCTCGACGTCGTCCGGAACGTCGGACACGCTGTTGAGCGGCTGGCTCAGTTTCGAGCCGTCGCGGTATAGGGCATTGGCCTTGAGGCACAGTTGCCAGCTCAGCTGATACGCCTGCTTGACGTCGTCGAGAGTGGCCTCGTAGGGCATGTTGATCGTCTTGCTAATCGCCCCACTGATGAACGGCTGAGCGGCCGCCATCATGCGGATGTGCGACTCGGCCGGCAGATAGCGCTGACCGAACTTGCCGCACTTGTTGGCGCAGTCGAAGACCGGATAGTGCTCCGGCTTCAGGTGCGGAGCGCCCTCGATGGTCATCGTGCCGCAGACGAAGCGATTCGCCTCCGCGATCTGCTCCGGCGTGAACTTCAGCGACCGGAGCAAATCGAAGCCAGGCGCGTTCATCTGCTCGGCGCTGATGCCGAGTTTCGACTTGATGAACTCGTCGCCGACCGTCCAGCGATTGAAGACGAACGGCAACTCAAACGTGCCCGGCAGCTGCGACTCGATGCGGAGCAGGACTTCCTCAGTGAAGCCCTTCGCCCTGAGGGTGGTCGCGTTGATGTGCGGACAGCCCTTGAGCGTGCCGGAGCCACGGCAGTGGCGGACGATCTCCTCGCTCTGTTTCGCCGTGTAGCCGAGGCGCTTGAGAGCGGGCGGAATCGAGGCGTTGATGATCTTGAAGTAGCCGCCGCCCGCGAGCTTCTTGAACTTGACGAGCGCGAAGTCCGGCTCGACGCCCGTCGTATCGCAGTCCATGACTAGCCCGATCGTGTTGTGGGACACGAAGCCGTTGGCCGTGTAGGTCACATTCGCCGGTACCGAAAGATCGTACGTCAGTTGCTCGCCGCCGTCCTCGTTTACCTCGACGGCGTCGTAGAAGAACGCAAGCGCCTGGGCGATCCCCTCGTCTTTCGTGGACGCATACACCTCCTGAAGCGAACGCCGTGTCAAGGATTGCCGTCGTTTGAGCGAGGCGACGACCGCGTTATGATTGAGGCCGGACTCCTGGACGCGCTCCAGCACCTCGGAGGGCAGGTGGATATAATCGTGCCGGCCCGCTTGCTGGTTCTCGTTGACGGCAATCAGGCTGTTCTTGCGAACGCTGAGGAAACCGATCTCATCGCGGAACGCCTCGTTGTACGAGTAGTTCCGCAGCCGTTGGACGTAGAGCCGCGACTGGCCCCAGCCGTTAGTGTCGTACTTCAGCGAGGTCGGGTAGCCCAGCGTCAGTAGCATCGTCTTGACCTGCTGCGAGAACTCTCCGTTGACGGTACTCCAGCTCGGCGCGCCGCCGGTCACCGTCCCATCGGCCTCGTAAAGGCCTCGCAGGAAGGCGCTGTAAGAAGCACGATCGTTCGTGTACAGGATCGCGTCGGGGATGCGCGGCAGATAGCCCTTCCCCGAATGTTCTGGAGACGGGGCCAACTTGGTGAAGCCGCACGCCTCCCACCACAGCGTCAGCCCGACCGAGTGGACGCCGACCTCGACATAACCCTGCTTCTCCTCGATGTGCGATTCGAGGTTGAAGAGGTCTTTCACGAGGCGTTGGAGATGGACGACGACGTCCGGATCTTCCTTCGCGACGCACAACCGCAGACCCTTGGCGTGGAAGGAACCATCGCCCATGAAGTAGCCGACCAACTCGGCGAGTTGCGGCGTCATGAAGCGGGGAACGCGGGTCCGATAGTCGCCGGTCCAGTACAGTTCGCCGAGCGGGGGCAGCTGCACCTGACGCGGTTCGCCGACCAGTCCCTGCATGGACAGAGGAATGACGTCTCCCTGAGCCACATCGACGAAGCGCTTCCAGACCCATTCGCCGGTCCTGGCATCGACGACCCTGATGCGGTGCTGGAGCGTGCCCTGGATTTCGTAGCCCGCGGCCGTGCGAATTTTGCGCGTCGGCGCGATGCCATTGATGAAGAACTTCGTCGCCTCTTCCGAGCCGTCCGGCGTGAGGATGCGGAACGCGGTGTCCTGCCACTGTTCGCCGTCCGGGTTACCCAGGGAGCGCAACGGCACCAGGCCGCGATCGGTCGTGACGAGACTGCCGCCAACAAGACAGCCTGTCGGCGCGACGACCGTGACCTGAGCGTTGCGATAGCCGTGCAGCATGCCGAGTTCGAGCATGCGGTCGCATTCCTGCCGTGCTGCTTTCAGCAGGTAGTCCGGGCAGAGCTTGTCGTCGATGCCGACGGGCGTGATGGCGAGTTGTTCGTACTCGTTCTTCGGCGCGTTGTAGGCGGCCCGGCGATGGTTGCGGATGACCCGCAGCATCGGCTCGCGGTTGGCCTCGTAGCGCGGGAACGGCCCCTGCTCGCGAGCGATCTCCGCCGACGTGGCGTACGAAGTCGCATGCATCAGGGCCGTGATTGCTCCGCACCACGCTCGGCCCAGGTCCGAGTCGTAGGGGATGCCCTGGACCATCAGCAGCGAGCCCATGTTGGCGTAGCCCAGGCCGAGGGTGCGATAGTCGTAGGACTTCTGGGCGACCGGGATGCTAGGGAACTGCGCCATGTAGACGCTGATTTCGAGGATCAGCGTCCAGATGCGGCAGGCATGGCGGAACG
>JBBRIK010000482.1:0-5291 GCA_038221045.1 Gemmatales bacterium | reverse complement strand
TGCCGCTTGCGGCTTTGCAAAGCCGCAAGCGGCAGAGGGGCAGCCATGCGTCACCTCTTCGCGACGGTCGCTCTTGTCCTGGCGCAAAGCGTCGTTTTCGCTCAGGGCGAGAAACGCTACGAGATCCTCAAGGACAGCATTCGCGTCAGCAAAGCCTACGCTCGTCCAGTCGGCGACAGCGACAAATCCGAAATCGTCATCGACGTGAAGTTCAAGCTCAAGGCGCTGACCGACTCTGGGCCGGCCGGCGACGACCGCGACACCATCGTGATTACCGAGGGCGGCCAGGAAGTGCAGCGCATCCCGCTGACGCAGGTTCGCGCGCGCGGCCTGACGACGATGCTGGCGATGGACGTCAGCGGCAGCATGAACGGCAAGAGCGAGCGCGGCACGACCAAAATGGAGGAGGCCCAGTCGGCTGCGCTGGTGTTCCTCGATCGTCTGCCGGCCATCGCCGACACCGGCGTCATCCTCTTCGATCATCGCATCCAGCCTTCCGGCATCCGCTATCCCTGCAACGATCCGGCCCAGGTCGAGCCGCATCGCCGGGAGATGGCCCGCTTCATCAAGAGCGCTCGCCCCGACGGCGGGACCGCCTACCTCGACGCCACCCACAAATCGCTGGCGATCCTGGCCAAGATTCCCACCGGCGACAAGGCCGTCGTCCTGATGACGGATGGCATCGACCTCAACAGCCGGATGACGGCCAAGAAGGTCGTCGAGTTCGCCAACGAGGTTCGCATTCCGGTGTACATCTTGGGCGTCGGCGATCCGGAATGGAGCAAGCCGGTGTCGAGCGTCCTCGTCCTCGATCACAGCGGCAGCATGGCGGCGACAGCGGGCAGCGACAACAAGACGAAGATGGCGGCCCTGCACGATGCCGCCTCGCGCTTTGTCGATCTGATGCGCGACAAGGCCGAGGCGACGCTGTTGCCCTTCAGCAGCCAGGTCGAGCAGCCGGGAAGCTTCACCAGCGACAAGCGCTCGCTCAAGGAGCGCATTCGCAAGTTGCAGCCGTCCGGCGGCACCGCCATCTACGACGCCGCCTACCAGGGCATCCAGACGGTCGTGGCGAGCAAGCCGAAGGGCAAGCGCTATGTCGTCGTCCTGACCGACGGCGTCGATGAGGACCCCGGCAGCCGGCACTCGCCGGACGAGGTGATCCAGTTGGCGAAGGAGGAGGGCGTGCCGCTGTACATGCTCGGCCTCGGACCGAAGGAGGAGATCAACGAGGACGTCATGAAGCGGATGGCCCGCGAGACGGGCGGACGTTACGATCGGGTCGAGAATCAGGAGCAGTTGTTCAAGATCTTCGAGCAGTTCTCGATCGACATTCATGGCGACGGCATCGACGAGGAGGCGCTCGAGTCGCTGGCCCTGAAGACCGGCGGCCGCTACTACCGCGCCAGTGACGCCTCCAAACTGAAGTTGCTTTATGCGGAGGTAGCGGGCGAGTTGAACGACACGCACACGGTGACGTTTCGCAGTGTGCGCCAGGTGATGGACGCCCTTCCTTCCGCGATCGACATTTTCGTCGTCGATAAGCAGGGCAAGACGGTCAGCAACCTCGGCGAGGCCGACTCGTTCCGCGCCGGCCTGGTCGTGGCGAAGGTCAACTACCTGGTCTATCTCGTGTTGCTCGCGGCCCTGCTTGGCCTGTTGTGGCTGCCGTCGGCCCTGCGACGGACCGTGTCATGACCGATCTGCAAGAGACCATCGTGACTCTTTCTTCCGCGCCCGGTCCCGGCGCGCGGGCGATTGTGCGCCTCAGTGGAGCGGACGTCCTCTCCGTCATCGCGTCTCTCTTCGCCTCCGACACCCCTCTCGAACGTCGCCGTTACCGCTGGGAAGGAACGATTCGTCTGCCCGAACTGACATCGCCATTGCCGGCCGATCTGTACCTTTGGCCGGGACCGCACTCGTACACGGGACAGGATCTGGCAGAGTTGCACGTCCTGTCGTCGCCACCGCTGGTCGAATTGCTGATCGCGCGTTTGCTGGCCGGGGGAGCGCGAGCGGCGAAACCGGGCGAGTTGACGATGCGAGGCTTTCTCGCCGGCAAGCTCGATCTGACGAGAGCGGAGGCGGTGCTGGGCGTGATCGAGGCCGGCAGCCAGGCCGAGTTGAAGCACGCCCTCGCCCAACTGGCAGGCGGCGTCACCCGGCCCTTGCAACAGTTGCGCGACGACCTGCTCGATTTGCGTGCCGACGTCGAGGCCAGCCTGGATTTCAGCGAGGAAGACCTGGAGACAGCCGGCGTCGAGGACCTGCTGAAGCGGCTGAGCAAGGCGATGGCCTTCGTGACGCTGGTCGGCAAGCAGGTCGATCAGCGTGGCCTGACGGAAAGGCCGTTCCGCGCCGTGCTGGCAGGCCGGCCGAACGCGGGCAAGAGCAGTCTGTTCAACGCCGTGTCTGGAGGGCGGGCGCTGGTCAGTCCCGAGGCCGGCACGACGCGCGATTATCTCGTGCAGCGGATCGAACTGCACGGCGTCGCGTTGGAACTGGTGGACACGGCCGGCTGGCGGACGAGCAATCACGTCATCGAGAGCCAGTCTCAGGAACTCGGACGAGAACAGGCGGACCGCGCCGACCTGTTGTTGCTATGCGTGCCGGGCGGGACGCCTCTGTCCGCGGACGAAGAAGCTCTCATCTCTCTGCAAACTCCTCCCGTATTGCTGATCGCGACGAGGGCCGACGAGCAACCGGCGAGCAAGGGACGACTCGCGACCAGCGCGAAGACGGGAGTGGGCCTGGACTCATTGCGCAGAGAGTTGGCGGATCGAGCGCGAGCATGGGCGAGGCCGGCGCTGGCGCCGAGTCTGAGTCGCTGTCGGCATCATGTGGCGGCATGTCTCGATCATCTGCGACGAGCGCACGCATCGGCTCTCTACGGTGATCCGCCGGAGATACTGGCGATGGAGCTGCACGGCGCGCTCGATCAGTTGGGCGAAATGGCCGGCACCGTCTACACGGATGACCTGCTCGACCGCATCTTCAGCCGATTTTGCATCGGCAAGTGAAGTGACGTAAACTGCTTCTGGCAAAGGTTTTTCCTTCTGACCTTGCACGGGTTACGCACGGAACGGTATGATTACCGGAGGTGCTGAAGCCGCACGGATCGAGGAGAACCACCATGCCACCAGTCTCGGACATCTCGTACTACGCCAGCCGTAAGGGCTACTACACTTGCTTCCGCGACAAGCAGATCAAGCTGGCGGCAGGCCCGGACGACAGGCCCACCGGCCCGACGTACCTCGCCGCCCTGGCCAAGTTCTCCGAGATCATGCGGCTGGCGAACTGCGACACCGCCGACCAGGGCAACACGGTGGCCACCGTCTGCGAAATGTACGGCCAGCATCTGGAACGAGAAGGCAAGTCGGCCACGCTCCGCATCCTGCTCGACACTTGTACGTCGGCGGTCGCGGAGTTCGGCACCAAGACGATGAACGAGTTCAAGCCGATCCACGTCACGGAGTGGTTGGCGAAGATGGCCCTGCCGCGTGTGGACAGCAGGAAGCGAACCGGCAAGTGGGGCAAGACCTACCAAGCGATGGCCCTGCGGACCCTGATCTCGGCTCTGAATTGGGCCAGGAAACAGGGCGTGATCTCGCGGCACTGTCTCGAAGGGAAGCCCATCACGGTGAAGGGCAAGCGGAGCCGGGGCAAGGAGGCGTACATCGAGAAGGCCGTCTTCGACCGCTTGATCGCCAGGGTCAATCCGAACTTCGCTGATCTGCTCAGGTTCATGTACGGCACCGGCTGCCGTCCGGCGGAAGCGTACAACCTCCAAGCCCGCTACTACCACCCCGCCGACAAGTGCATCATCTACCCCGGCCAGCCCAACCCGGACGACTACGTCTGGAAGAATGCCCTCCGAACTGGCCAGGATCGCATCATCTATCTGGACGACGAACTGGCCGAGATGGTGGAGCGGCGGTGCAGGCAGTACCCGGAGGGGCGGGTGTTTCGCACGCAGCGGAAGACCCGGTGGTCGAACGAAGCCGTGTCTACCATGCTGCGGTGGTACTGTAAGCCCGAGCGACTGAATATCTCCCCGGTGCCAACTGCCTACGGGTGCCGCCACAGCTACGCGACCGATTTTTTGGCAGACGGCAAGTCGATCAAGGTTCTCGCGGAACTCATGGGGACGAGCGTGACGATGCTGGAGAAGCACTACGCCCACCTCCAAGTCAAGAAGGCGAAGATGCTGTCGATTGTGCGGGAGTTCGCCGCCGGGCGTCACTCACTGCCCGAAGAAGCGAAAGCCTGACGTGTCCTTCGGCTTCTTCGGGCGAGGGGGCGGGGAGGGGGCAGTTTCAGAGGACGGTGTCGCGGCCACTGGGGTCATGTCCTTGGTGTCCGCAGCGCGCAGCTCAGAAACGAAGTCCTCGACATCTTTCGCCCGCAGCAGGACAGACTTGCCAGTCCGATGGTGCGGCAGCTTGCCGGTCTTCGCTTGACGATACCACCACTCCTTCGACCTCTTCCCGCCCAGGAACCGTTTCTGAACCTCAGTTATCGTCAGGTACTCCTGCGCAACGGATTGCTCGCTCGGAGGTGCGACGGAGGACATGTCGGTTGGCATCGACCACCGAAGATGAACTGCTCGGAGGAAGTCATCCACCTGTGATTCGAGGTAGATCGGCTTGCCTTCATGGCATCGCCAGACGGGTAGGTAAGGGCGCAAGATCTCCCACACCTTGGGAGGTCCGCCGTACTTCTCCAGAATGTCCTCGAAGGCAAAGAGCCGGTTGAGTTCTAACTGCATGATGTTGATCTCCGTCACGGTCCTGGCCGAGTCGTGTCGCCACATGACATCTACCAAGGACAGCAAGAGTCGTCAACACATATCCGTATGGCGTTGAAGGGTTTACAACTGGCCACAACCATTGATGACGTGTGGCCGCATCTGCGTTTTTCACGGCCATGTCATCGACTTCATGCCGCCGAAGGCGTGGGGGAGCCTCGACGCGGCAAAAGTGCCGCATCGTTGATGAAAACTGTCCTGCATTGTTGACATCGACTCTCGACAGTCGCCCGAGGTCGAGGCGGTGAGCGGGCCTTGGCACGGAAAAGTGCTGGTGGAATGGTCGCTGACAAGCACGTCGGGCAGCAGGAACACCAGTCGCGCACTTCAGGAACGGTCAGACGCCGCCCTGCGATCATCCACGACATCATCAGCCACAAGGCCAAGAAGGACAATGCACTCGAAAATCGAGCGTCCGCCGACTCTTTGCAGTTGATCGGCGGGCCGATGACCTTCTTCTTTCGCACGACAAAGCCAGACGTGA
>JBBRIK010000481.1:0-5295 GCA_038221045.1 Gemmatales bacterium | reverse complement strand
CACCTTCAAGCCGCCAATCGCTGCGCCATTGCCGGGCGCATTCGTCAGCTTCGCCTCTATCGGCTCGCCCGCCAATTCTGACGCCGTCACCGCCTCCGGCTTGAGGTTCTTCAACGCCGCTTTCTCCTTCGGCGTCGCTGGCGCGTCAATGCGCGTGTAACTCGGCTCGCCATACTGGGCCGCCAGTTCCGCGTAGTGCTCGCCGGGATCCTTGCCTGTCGTCGCCACGATCTCCGCCGCCAGCAGGCCCATGATCGGACCGTCCTTGTCCGTCGTCCATACGGTACCATCGCGGCGCAGGAAACTCGCGCCCGCGCTCTCCTCGCCGCCGAAGCAGACGCTGCCGTCGAACAGGCCCGGCGCGAACCATTTGAAGCCGACCGGGACTTCATACACCTTCCGGTCCAGGCCCGCGACGACGCGATCGATTAGCCCACTCGACACCAGCGTCTTGCCGACCAGGGCCGTGGCCGGCCAGTGCGGGCGATGCGTCAGCAGATAGCGAATCGCGACGGCCAGATAGTGGTTCGGATTGAGCAGGCCGCGCGATGGCGTGACGATGCCGTGACGGTCCGCGTCGGGATCGTTGCCGAACGCCACCTGAAAGCGATCCTTCAGCTTGACCAGACTCGCCATCGCATACGGCGACGAACAATCCATGCGAATTTTCCCGTCATGATCGACCGACATGAAGCTGAACTTCGGATCGATCGCGGGATTGACGAGCGTCAAATCGAGTTTGTACATCTCGGCGAGTGGCAGCCAGTAGGTCACGGTCGAACCGCCCAGTGGATCGACGCCGATCTTCACCTTCGCTTCCGCGATCGCTTCCAGATCGATGACGTGGGCCAGATCGCGCAGATAAGGAGCGACGAAGTCCTGAGTATGGAAATGGCCGGCCCGCGCCAGCGCCTTGTGAGCGTGCCGTTTGACGCCAGCGTTCCCGGCCTTGAGCAAGACGTTGGCACGATCCTGTATCCAGTTGGTGACGTCGGTGCCGGCGGGACCGCCGTTGGGAGGGTTGTACTTGAAGCCGCCGTCGGCCGGCGGATTGTGCGAAGGCGTAATGACGATGCCATCGGCCAGGCCGTCCTTGCGTCCCTTGTTGTAAGTGAGAATGGCGTGCGAGATCACGGGAGTGGGAGTGAAGCCATCCCCCTCCTGAACGACGGCGACGACGTCGTTGCCGGCCAGCACCTCGTGAGCCGTCCGCTCGGCCGATCGGGACAGGGCGTGTGTGTCCTTGCCCATGAAGAGCGGGCCGGTGATGTCCTTGGCCTGTCGATACTCGGCAATCGCCTGAGCAATGGCCAGGATGTGCGCCTCGTTGAAGGTGCCGTTGGACGACGTGCCGCGATGGCCGCTGGTGCCGAAGCTGACGAGTTGCTCGGGATCGCCAATGTCTGGATGACGCTCATGATAGTCGCGTTCGAGGTTGGCCACGTCGATGAGCAGATCGGCGGGAGCGGGTTTGCCCGCAAGCGGATGCAGCGCCATGAGGAACTCCTAAACCGGAGCGCGGAACTCGGAGTGCGGAACTCGGAAGTACATTCTGCGCTCCCCGTTCCGCGCTCCGAGTTCCGCGCTCAGGTCAATCTACCGGGCAAGGCTCGACCTTCCAGATGTCGGCGGCGTACTCCTGAATCGTGCGATCGCTGCTGAACTTGCCCGAGCAGGCGACGTTGATGATCGCCTTGCGCGTCCATGCCTCACTGTCCGCGTACAACTGGCCGACACGCTGCTGCGTCTCGATGTACGAGGTCAGGTCGGCCAGGTGCATGTAGTGGTCGCCCTGGGCCAGCAGACGATCGAGAATCGGCCGAAAGATGCCGGGTTCTTGCGGGCTGAAGAAATCGTCGCGGATCAGGTCGAGGGCCGCGCGCGTCTCCGGCTCGTTGTGATAGTGCCACCACGGACTGTACCAGCCGGTGCTGCTCGCCACCTGCTCCGCCGTCAGTCCAAACAGGAAGAAGTTCTCCTCCCCCGCCTCCTGGGCCATCTCGATCGTGGCCCCATCGCGGGTGCCGACCGTCAACGCGCCGTTCATCATGAACTTCATGTTGCTGGTGCCGCTGGCCTCGTAACCCGCCGTCGAGATTTGCTCCGACACGTCCGACGCCGGTATCAGCCGCTCGGCCAGGCTGACGCAGTAGTCCGGCAGGAACAGCACGCGCAGTTTGTTCTTCATCCGCGGATCGGCGTCGATGCTCGCCGCGACGCTGGTGATGAGCTTGATGATGAGTTTGGCGAACCCATAGGCCGGCGCCGCCTTGCCGCCGAAGAAGACCGTTCGCGGCGAGACGTTCAGGTTCGGGTTGTGACGCAGACGGTTGTAGTGGACGATCACGCCGAGGATGTTGAGCAGTTGCCGTTTGTATTCGTGTATCCGCTTGATCTGGCTGTCGAAGATGGTCTCGGGATCGACGATCGTGTGATGCGCCGTCTTGAGCCAGTGACAGAAGCGCGTCTTGGCCTCTCTCCTGGCCTTGCGGAAGCTCTCGCGGAAGCCGGCGTCCTCGGCCAGCGGCAGCAGCTTGTGAAGCTGCATCATGTCGGTGATCCAATCCTCGCCGATGGCCCCGCTGATGAGCTTCGACAGGCCGGGATTGCACAGCAGCAGCCAGCGCCGCGGCGTCACGCCGTTGGTCTTGTTGTTGAAGCGCTCCGGGAACATGTCCGCGAAGTCCGGCACGACGACCTTCTTCAGCAGATCGGAGTGAATCTGCGCCACGCCATTGGTCGAGTGGGTGCCGACAATGGCGAGGTTGGCCATGCGCACCTTGGGCGTCTCTCCCTCCTCGATCAGGCTCATTCGTATTACCCGTCCCTCGTCGCCGGGATAGCGCTGGCGCACCTGGTCGAGGAATCGGCGGTTGATCTCGTAGACGATCTGCAGATGGCGGGGCAGAAGCGTCTCGAAGAGGCGGATGGGCCACTTCTCCAGAGCCTCGGGCAGGAGCGTGTGATTGGTGTAGGCCAGTGTGCGTATGGTGAGATCCCAGGCGTCATCCCAGTCGAGGTACGCCTGATCGAGCAGAATGCGCATCAACTCGGCGACAGCCATCGCGGGATGGGTGTCGTTGAGTTGAATGGCGACCTTGTCGGGCAGGGAGTGCCAGTCGGGATTGCCGCACTTGCGGAATCGGCCGACGATGTCGTTGAGCGAGCAGCAGACGAGGAAATACTCCTGCAAGAAGCGCAGCGTTCGTCCGGCGACGGTCGAGTCGTCGGGATAGAGGACGCGCGTCAGCGACTCGGCGGCGACCTTCTCCAGCACCGCGCCGACGAAGTTGCCGGAGGAGAAGTCCGCGAAGTCGAAGCTCTCGGAAGCGGAGGCGGCCCAGAGCCGCAGCGTGTTGACGACCTTGCCGCCATAGCCGACGACGGGCCGATCGTGGGCGACGCCGACCAGGTGCGACGGCTTGCCGGGTACGAGGCGGAGGTGGCCGCCCTCCATGATGACGGAGGCCCCGAGTTGCACCTTGATGCTCTTGCCGGTGCGTGGCACTTCCCAGGGATCGGGCCGGCGCAGCCAGTTGTCCGGCTGCTCGACCTGATAGCCATTGCGCAGCCCCTGCTTGAAGATGCCGTACTCGTAGCGCAGCCCATAGCCCATCGCCGAGATGCCGAGCGTCGCCAGCGAGTCGATGAAGCAGGCGGCGAGACGTCCGAGGCCGCCGTTGCCGAGGCCGGCGTCGGGTTCGAGTTCGGCCAGGTGACGCCAGTCGATCCCTTGCCGGGCGAGCGATTGCTGCACGACCGGCTCGGCCATCAGGTTGAGGATGTTGTTCGACAGCGTTCGGCCGATGAGGAACTCCATCGACAGGTAATAGACGCGCTTGGGGTTCTCGCGTTCGCGCGTCACGCGCGTCTTGACCCAGCGATGCGCGAGCAGATCGCGGACCGACTTGCAGATCGCCTCGAAGCATTGCCGGGGCCGTGCCAGATCGGGTTGGACCATGTGATCGAGCAAGACGTAGCGGTCGGCCCAGTCGCGATCCTTGCCGCTGAGTCCGAGCCGTCGTTCGATCGCGTCTTCCGTCGTCCCGTCGATGGTCATGGAATGTCCTCGTGGAAGTGTCCCCCGCTTGCGGCTTAGCGGTCTTCTCCCCGCTACGCCTCAAGCGGCAAGAGCTCAGAAGTCCGCCGCCGTGTCCGCCTTGTGAGAGCCGGCGTCCGCGCCGCCCCAGCGCCAGTCCCGGATCGCGGGCATGTCGTCGCCGTGTTCCCCGATGTAGTTCGTGTGATCGATCAGCTTCTCGCGCACCGCCTGCTTGAGATACGCCGCGCTCGCTCCCAGCGACGGCACCCGATCGATGACGTCTTCCACCAGGTGGAAGCGATCCAGTTGATTCAAGACGACCATGTCGAAGGGCGTCGTCGTCGTGCCCTCTTCCTTGTAGCCGCGAACGTGCAGGTTCTTGTGGTTTGTTCGGCGATAGGTCAGCCGATGGATCAGCCAGGGATAGCCGTGGAAGGCGAAGATGATCGGCCGATCCTTCGTGAACAGCACGTCGAATTCCTTGTCGGTCAGCCCGTGCGGATGCTCGCTGGCCGGCTGCAATTTCATCAGGTTGACGACGTTGACGACGCGGACTTTCAGTTGCGGCAGATGCTTGTGCAGCAACTCGACGGCAGCGAGGGTTTCGAGCGTCGGCACGTCGCCGGAGCAGGCCATGACCACGTCCGGTTCGCCGCCCTTGTCGTTGCTGGCCCAGTCCCAGATGCCGACGCCGGCCGTGCAGTGCTTCACCGCTTGATCCATCGTCAGCCACATCGGCGCGGGCTGCTTGCCGGCCACGATGACATTGATGTAGTTGCGGCTGCGCAAGCAGTGATCCGTCACACTCAGCAGACAGTTTCCGTCCGGCGGCAGATAGATGCGGATGACCCCCGCCTTCTTGTTGATGACATGATCGAGGAAGCCAGGGTCCTGATGGCTGAAGCCGTTGTGGTCCTGCCGCCAGACGTGCGAACTGAGCAGGTAGTTCAGCGAGGCGATGGGCCGACGCCAGGGAATGTCCTTGCAGACCTTGAGCCATTTGGCGTGCTGATTGAACATCGAATCGATGATGTGGATAAACGCCTCGTAGCACGAAAAGAAGCCATGCCGGCCGGTGAGCAGATAGCCTTCGAGCCAGCCCTGACACTGATGCTCGCTGAGCATTTCCATCACGCGGCCATCGATGGAAAGATGATCGTCGCCGGGCAAAATCTCCGCGCTCGACATGCGAGTCGTCACCTCAAAGACCGGGTTCCACCGATTGGAATTCGTCTCATCGGGACTGAAGATAC
>JBBRIK010000480.1:0-5298 GCA_038221045.1 Gemmatales bacterium | reverse complement strand
CCCCCATCCGATGGGGGAGAGGGTAGGGTGAGGGGGGGCTGGGACACCAAGGCGTTGCTGAAGAAGATGGCGCTGTCGGCGACCTATCGCCAGTCGTCGGCGCTGCCACTCAGGGTGCCGGACGTCGATCCGAACAATCGGCTGCTGTATCGCGCGGCGCGATTCCGGCTCAGCGCCGAGGAGTTGCGCGACAACGCCCTGGCCATCGCCGGGCTAATGAGCGGCCGGATCGGCGGCCCGTCGGTGATGCCGTACCAGCCGGCGGACTTCTACAAGGGCAAGTACGAGAAGTGGCAATGGATGGTCAGCCAGGGCGACGACGCCCATCGCCGCGGCATGTACACCTTCTGGCGTCGGACGTGTTTGCATCCGATGTTCGCCCTCTTCGACGCCCCCAGCCGCGAGGACTGCACGGTCTTGCGCGCGCGGACCAACACGCCCTTGCAAGCGCTGGTGACGCTGAACGATCCGACGTTCGTCGAGGCGGCGAGTGTGTTCTCCCAGCGCGTGCTGGTCGAGGGGCCGGCGGACCTGGAAGGTCGCATCGACTTTGCGTTTCGCGCCGCCCTGGCGCGGAAGCCGGACGCACAGGAAATGCAGGTCATCAAGACGCGGTATCAGCTACTGCTGGCGCGGTATCAGAAGGACACGAAAGCGGCGGAGAAGATAGTGAATGCCGGCAAGGTTCCGCGTGCGGAGAAGCTGGACTTGGCGGAACACGCCGCCTGGACGGGATTGGCGAATCTGTTGTTGAATCTGGATGAGACGCTCACACGGGAATGAGCTGGTTAGCCGCGACGCGGAGTCTTCGGAGCGGAGCGTGTGCTGCGTAAACGCGCCACGCGCTCCGCTCCGAAGACTTCGCGTCGCGGCTAACCACCGAAAAGGAATCGTCTATGTTGTATCACGCGCGCCGTCGCTTTCTCCAGCGTACCTCGGCGGGCATCGGCCTCGCGGCACTGGCTTCCCTGCTCGGCGAGCAAGCTGCTGCGAGCGGCAAGACGCACTTCCCGCCGAAGGTCAAAAACGTCATCCATCTCTTCATGGCCGGCGGGCCATCTCATGTCGATTTGTTCGACCCCAAGCCGAAACTCCAGGAACTACACGGCAAGGAGATGCCCAAGTCGGTCCTCGGCGAGCAGCGCGTCACCCTCATGACGCGCAACCAGGGCGCTTTCAAGACGGTCTCCACGCCGTTCAAATCCAGCAAGCACGGCAAGTGCGGGATCGAGATGACGGAACTGCTGCCTCACCTTGCGACGGCCGCGGACGATCTCTGCGTCATCCGCTCGCTGCACTCCGAGCCGATCAATCACGACCCCGCCGTCACCTTCATGCAGACGGGCAGGCTGCAACCGGGATTGCCCTGCATGGGTTCTTGGCTCTCCTATGGCCTGGGCAGTGAGAACAAGGACCTGCCTGCCTTCGTCGTCATGCTCTCGGGGCCGCTCGATCAGCCCATCCCGTCGCGCTACTTCCACTCGGGCTTCATGCCCAGCCAGCATCAGGGAGTGCAATTCCTGCCCGGCGCTGACCCCGTCCTCTACCTGTCCAACCCGCCGGGCGTCGATTCCCAGACGCGCCGCGATCTCATCGAGGGCATCAACGAGCTCAATCGTCTCAAGCAGGCGAAAGTACGCGATCCGGAGATTGAGTCGCGGATCAACTCCTTCGAGCTGGCCTTCCGCATGCAGACCAGCGTCCCCGAGTTGATGGATGCCAGCAAGGAGCCGAAAAAGGTGCAGGACCTCTACGGCCCCGAGGTGAAGACGCCCGGCTCCTTCGCCCGCCACTGTCTGCTGGCGCGGCGTCTGGTGGAGCGGGGCGTTCGCTTCGTGCAGTTGTTCCATCGCGGCTGGGACCATCACAGCGACCTGGCCAATCGGCTGAAACAGCAATGCCTGGCGACCGATCAGCCGGCCGCGGCACTGCTGAAGGACCTCAAGCAGCGCGGCCTGCTCGATGAGACGCTGGTGATGTGGGGCGGCGAGTTCGGGCGGACGGCCTACGGACAGGGCAACCTGGCCGGGAGCTTCGGACGCGATCACCACCCGCGCTGCTTCAGCGTCTGGATGGCGGGCGGCGGACTCAAGCGCGGCTACGTCCACGGCGCCACGGACGAGTTTGGCTACAATTTGGCCCGCGACCCCGTCCACGTCAACGACTGGCACGCCACCATCCTGCAGCAACTCGGCATCGACCACAAGCAATTGACCTATCGCTTCGGCGGGCGGGACTTCCGCCTGACCGACGTGAGCGGAGAAGTCGTCAAGGCCCTTCTGGGGTGACAGAGAACTCCACCGTCTGCGCTTCCGATGCGCCGTCGCCGGCCGGTTCGAGGACAAGGCGATAGAAACCAGCGCCGATCGGAAAAGTAGCGCGGAGCTCGAACGACTCTCCCACCCGTTGCTGGGCCGGTCGGCCTTCGTATCGATCCGGCGGCCTTCAGGTTTGCGGGCGCACCGATTTTCACGACAGGATAGACGAGGCCGTTCCAACAGACGGCAAAGCGTTGTTCCTCCCTCCTCTTCGCGGGGAGAACCCAGGCGTGGACTTCCTTGAGGGAGCTGGTCTCCTCGAAGTAATCTCGCGTGACGATCGAGACGGCGTGATAGTCGCAGCCGCGCGGATCGGCGAGGCCGAGGTCGAAGAGCAACTTCGCCGCCTTGACGTGAACCTCTGGGACATCACACCTGGGGGACTTCCAGGGGTCGTTCTGTCGAGGCGGCGTGGGGAGGCTCGTTCCTGCGAATCGAGGAATGGGCTGCTTCTGCTCGTCGGCCTGGAGAGCGGGTCCCAGCGCCAGGAGCGCTGGCAATACGAACCAGGGCATGAAGCGCCGGTCTGCTCGCATGGGGTATTTTCTCTCTGCTGGCTCCAGGCGGACTAGGGACGATCCGCAGCCGCGCGGCGCATCGCCTCCACGTCCCAGAATTTCAGCGACCCATCCGGTCCCGAGGACGCCAGCCGCTTGCCGTCCGGCGAGAACCGCACCGCCGCCAGCCTCTGCGGTGCGTGCGCCTGGATGACCACGAGGTCGCGCAGGGTGACTGCGTCCCACAGCGTCACACAACCATCTTCATGCGCCGTCGCAAGATACTTGCTGTCCGCGCTGTATGCGATACAGCGCACCGGCGTCACTTTCCGGTCGTTCGTTGCCAGCCGATCGACGGCGATCTGGTCCAGCGTCTCCGCGTCCCAGAGACGGATGGCCCCATCAGCCGACGACGTGGCCATCGTCTTGCCGTCCGGGGCGCAGGCCACCGAGAAGATGCCCTTCTCGTGACCGAACAGGTAGCCGTGCGGCTTGCCGGTCACAACGTCCCAGACGACCACCGCCGGCTGCAGGCCACGATTATCGGCGCTGAGAAGTTGCTTGCCGTCGGAGGTGTAAGCCACCCCGATGACCGTGCTGGCGTTTCCCTGGTAGGTCTCGATCTGCTTGCCGCTGGGAACGTCCCACACCAGTGTCTGCCCATTGTGCATGCCCGTCCCGGCCAGGCGTTTGCCGTCGGGGCTGAACGCCAGCGCGAAAATGCTATATGACGTACCGGTCAGCGCCGGCAACTGGCCCTTCAACGCGCCGGTCTTCGTGTCCCACAACCGGATGTTGCCGTCGCGGCTGGCGCTGGCCAGGATGGTTCCGTCCGGGGAGAACTCGATCGCACTGATGCTGTCCTTGTGTCCCTCAAGGGTTGCCAGGGGCAGCCGGGTGCGGGCATCGAATAACTTGATCGATGTGTCTGTCTCCGGACAGGCGATTAGCTTGAAGGTCGGATCGATCGCGGGTGTCGGGGCCGTCGTACTCGTCTTTCGCTTGTAGACCAGTTCCGTCGCCGCTGCCGCCAGGAAAGTATCGGGTTGCCGCACCGGCACGTCGCGCGGGGCCGGGGTCAGGAAAAGGCCGCGTGGGTCGTCGGACTTCACCGGCCCGATCGGCTCGCCAATCTTATAGCGGTTCACGACCTCGCCATAGCGCCGAACGAAGGTTTGCCGCTGGATCGTCCCACCCGGATTCCGCAGAGGACCGAGCGATCGGGCCAGGCTGCGGAAATCGTCCAGTCGCTTCAGCAGGTCTTCCGGCGTCAACCAGCACTCGGCAGCCGTCTGGGCCAGCGACAGCTCCGCCTCGAAACGGTTGGCCGCCACCACAATCGGCTCCGTCAGGCTCAGCTTCGCACCTGTCTGAACCACCGCCCGCTGGAATGACTCAGCGTCAGCCTTGAGTGCGCCGGCGAACTTCTCAGAGGTCGGGTAGAGGCTCAGGATCGTCTGCTGCTCTCGCTCCGCGAACGAGTCAGGATTCTTCTCGACGTGCGACCGAATCTGGTCTTCCTTGTCGATGAGGCCGCGCGCGTGACACGACATGCACGAGATGCCGTTCTCGACCACGCGTTCGGGGTGCTTGGGGTCGCTGACCACGGTCGAGGGGCCCTTGTCGATGCGGTTGCCGCGGGCATCGACCAGCATGTACGCCTGCAAGCCGTTGGGCAGCCGAAAGATGATCTCGCCGCCATCGTGCAGGAAGGTCTTCGCCCCTGGCGCAGGTCCGAGCGGGAACTCGAACAGGTTCTGCCGGCCCGTCGAGCCGGCGAAATCGTAGCTCTTCCAGTAGTAGCCGAACGTCCCCTCGTGCCGCTCGATCAGCCGATTGTTGCGCGAGATGCCCGACCCGTTGAAGCCGGCGCGGACCACTTTCCTGTCGCGGATGTTCTCAGCGGGGTTGACCTTCAGTTTCCGTTCCAGCTCCGGCAGCGTCGCCGGGATGTCGAGCATCAGGTGATAAAGCGGCGGCCGAGACGCGGCGTTGATGAACCAATCGGCCCGCATCGGCAGGTACTCGGCCGGCACGTTGCGGTTCGGCTGGAACGCCAGGCCGTAAGGGTTGCGCGCCTCGGCCAGGGCAAACAGCGCTGCGGTCCACTCGTAGTCGCGCAGGTCGATCCGCAGGAGCGTCCGCGCCGGATCGATGGCCACGGGCGCGACGACCTTCTTTCCCATCGACAGGCTGTTGATGAGCTTGGACAGGGCCATTCGCGCCGTCTGCAATTCGTCTTCGGATTGGCCGGCGTTGTAGAGATGCGTCAACGTGAAGTAGCGGGCATGCTGCTGTTGCTCTTCGCTCAACTTCTTGCGATCCTGACGCAGTCGTTGAACGACCTCGGACACCGGCAGAAAGCGCCGCTGGGGGCCAGCCGGAGACCAGTCGGGCGCGCCCGAATCGATCCACTGCTTGAGCATGGCAACGTCCGCGGCATCCGGGCGTGCCTTCTCCTCCTCGGGCGGCATCTCGCCCTT
>JBBRIK010000479.1:0-5298 GCA_038221045.1 Gemmatales bacterium | reverse complement strand
GGGTATTTCCACATACGTCCCCCAACGACAACCCCCCCTCCCCCGAACCTCTTTCGCTCGGAGCCTCTCTTCAGACCACTCACCCCCACCCCCTCTCCCACGAAGCGGGGGCGAGGGGAGCCAGAGTGGAAGCCCCTCTCCCCCGAAGCGGGGGCGAGGGGAGCAAGACAGAAGACCCCTCACCCCCAGCCCCTCTCCCCCGAAGCGGGGGCGAGGGGAGTAAGACTGAAGAATCGCTCCAAGCTGCATTGTCGAAATGTCGATAGAAGAAAGGAGATTGTTCGTATCCCGGAGGGTCCGTCCATGAGCGGCAAGGAAGCCAGCACCACGGTCGAACGCGCGTCGCCGCGCTCCGATAGCATCTGGGCCGCCCTCGTCTTCGGACTGCCGCTGGCCGGCTGCGTCCTCGCTTACCTCAAGCAGCCATCCTTCAAGGATAGCTTCATCCATCGCTACACAAGCCATCCCGTCGAGATCGTTGAGGTCGTCGTCTTCTGCTGTTCCGTCGCCGCGCTGCTGTTCAAGTTCTGGGGCTGCCTCTGGCAACAACGGGCGCTCCGCGCCCCTCTGCTCCCGGCCTGGAATGGAAAACCGACTCCGGCCGGCGACGCCGCGACGCTGCTCGCTCATCTGGGGCGTCTGCCGCGCTGGCAGCGGCATTCCTGGGTCGGCCTGCGCTGCCGGAGCGTCCTCGATTACCTCTGTCGCCGAGGTTCCGCCGCCGGCCTGGACGACCACGTCCGCTATGCCGGCGACAACGATTCGATGAGCCTCGAAAGCAGTTACTCGTTCATTCGCTTCATGGTCTGGGCTATGCCGATCCTCGGCTTCCTCGGTACCGTGCTGGGCATCACGGAGGCCATCGCCGGCGTCTCGCCCGAGCAACTTGAGAAGGGCCTCAGCGCCGTCACGGGCGGTCTCGCCACGGCCTTCGACACGACCGGCCTGGCCCTGATGTTGACGATGGCCGCCATGTTCCTGTCGTTCCTCGTCGAACGGCTGGAACAGAGCGCCCTGCAGAACGTCGATGCATATATCGACGAACATCTCTTTCATCGTTTCACCCGTCCGGAGAGCGAGAATTCGCCGCTGCTGGCCGCGATGGAGCAACTGGTGCAGCGTCAGGCCGACGTGTGGGCGGAATCGATGAGCCAGATGCAGGGCCGGCTTCTCGAAGAGGAAGGGCGGATTCAGCAGCGGCTCACCACCGCGCTGAAACACGCCCTCGAACGCTCGCTGGCCGCCCATCAGGAGCAACTTGGAGCGCTGCGGCAACAGACGCAGGACCAGTTGAGCGAGGCGCAACGGCCGATGGCGAGCCTGGCGGGGTCACTGCGGCAGCAGGTCGTCGCCCTCAAACCTATGGCCGACGCGATGAACGCTCTCGCACAGACTCTCGCCAGCCTGCAGCAGGACGAAGGACAGCTCGTCCGTCTGACGGCCCTGATGCAGCAGAACCTCGGAGCGCTCGCCGGGGCCGGCGCGTTTGACGAGGCGGTCCACAGTCTGACGGCCGCCATCCACCTGCTGACCGCGCGGAGCAGCAACCTCCGCGCCGCCTGAGTCTCTCTTGCCGCTTGCGGCTTGGCGGATCGCCTGCTAAGCCGCAAGCGGCAAGACGATTGCGAGTCCCACCATGCGCCGACGACATCAGTTGCGACCTGACACGTTTCCGTTCCTTGCCGTCCTGCTCTGCGCCATGGGAAGCCTCATCCTGGTGCTGATGGAGTTGGATCGCCGGGCGCGGTCGCAGGCCCACGCCCGCGCCGAACAGGTCTGGCACAAGACCGAGCAGGACAAGACCGAACTGCTTGCTCATCTCCGCGCCGAACGCGAAGCAGCACGACAACGACAACTCCAGTCGCGCGAAACTCGGCTGCTCGCTCATCGCTCTGAAGTGCGACAACTCCACGAGGCGGAACTGGCGAAAGTCGCCGAACGAACGCATGTGCAGTCGCAACTCGATGAGTTGCTCCTCGCCCTGCAAGCGGATCGCGAACAACATTCCAGCATCGAGAAACGACGCGAACAGGAACAGCAGATGGCCGCGCAGATCGAGCGCGACCTCACCGCGCGACGAGAGCAGCTCGACCGGTCTCGGCAAAAAGTCGAGGGATCGCGCGCCGAACGCGAACGGTTGACGCGCGATCTGCTGCTCCTTGAAGAAGCTCTGCATCGCCTTCAGGAACAGAGAAAACGCGAGGGCAAGACGTGGTCGGTCGTGCCGTATGTCGGCAAGCGCGGCCTGAATCGCCGGCCGCTCTACGTCGAGTGTGACGCGAATGGCATCGTGTTCCATCCAGAGCGGAAACGCCTCAGCAACGAGACGGCCTCTCTCGACACGATCCGCGAGGAAGTGAAACGCCGCGGCAAGGAGTTTGTCGCGAAACTGCCCGCCGGCGAGAAGAATCGCGAGCCGTACTGGATGCTGCTCGTTCGGCCCGACGGCATCCTCGCCTACTACCAGTTCGTCCACGCGGTCAAACCCCTGGAGACGGCGTATGGGTATGAGTTCGTCGATGAAACGTGGAACCTCGACTTCCCCGATCCGGCGACGCTCCCTCAACCCGTCGAAGTCGCGACGCCTCTGCCGACGCCGGTACGCCGGCCTGATCCTCGATACACCCCGCCCGGCGTCGGTCGCGGAGGATCGCCTCAAGATATCGTGACGGGTCGTCCGGGCTTTCCGTTTGGAGGCACTCCCGCCGCGGAGTTGCTCAGCCCTCAAATGGGGCGTTCCACATTTCCTGGAACGGGAATAGGAGGCGGAGGACCATTTGCGAAACCCACCGGGAGAGGAACAGGGACAGGTGAGTCGAGGACTTCAGGCCAGGAGGGTGGATCGGCCCTCACCCCAGGCGGGGGCGGCGGCGCACCGTCGCCAACGCCAGGAGGGAACGGAGACGCCCCCCTCACGGCTCTTCCAACCCGTTTCCCGAAGGCAAGTCTGTCGCCTCCCCTCGGAGGAAACGGAGACCCCACCAATGGCCGCGGGGGGAGCGGAGAGCCACGCGGACAGACGAGAGGCGGAGAAGGAAGCGCCACGGGAGAAGCGGGAGCGGCAGGCGAACACGCAACTGGCGGCGAACCCACATCCGGAGTCGTAGGCGGAAGGGAGCCACAGCCCAGGGTCGATGGAGAGCAAGGAAACGCCTCCGGCGAGGGTCATGGATCGTTGTCTTCCAAGGGTGCATCTTCGGCGAAGGGCGGGCGCACCGGGCCTCCTCAGCCGCCGGGACCGCTGCCCCCCGGTCAGAGCGTTGAAGACGGTGCCGAACCCAGAGAAAGAGGAGTCGCCACGACGGGACTCGACGGGCCGACATCGTCGGAACCTCTGAAGCCAGCCGCGCGCTACGGATCGCGTGAGTTGGTACTCGTCATCGACTGCATGCCGGAGGGAGTGCGACTCTCGCCTTCCCGGCTCGTCATCCTCGTGGACAATCTGGGACGCGATCGGGGCGGCGAGGCGCTGCTGCGGGCGGTGCAGAAACAAGTGACGCGACGGCGAGCAGTTCTGCGCGCGGGCGATCCTCCGCTGAAGGTTACGATTCGCTTCGTCGTTCACAAGAACGGCCTGCGAGCGTTCCACATGGCATATCCCCTCCTCGACTCGGTCGTTGCGGAGAAACGGACGGTATTGTCGGGCGAGTGATTCCTCCGCTTGCGGAGTAGCGGTGACGAAGATCGCTACTCCGCAAGCGGCAAGAACGGGTGATGGGGAGGATCGCAGCCATGCTTCGACGCCGACGTCCGCGTTCCACCGAGATCGCCTTCTCGTTCGACTCGTTCCTCGACCTTGTCGCCAACGTCGTCGGCGTCATCCTGCGTTTGATCCTCGTCGCCTGGGTCGGGGCCAGCACCTACACCGGCATCTATGCCCCCCCTGCGGGTTCCGCACCCGAGGAACCTGAGCCGGCCCCTCTCGTCGCTGCCGAGCCGAAGCTCTCGACCGACGCCGAAAAAGCCTCTCTCGAACAGGCGAAGAAACAACTCGCCGACGCCCGCGCCGTTCTGCTCGAACAACTCCGCCAGCAAGAGGAGGTGCGCACGCGCCGCCAGGGTGTCGAACGCCAAATCACGCAACTCAGCGCGAGGAACGTCGAACTGCGCCAGTCAGCGGAGCAGATCGAGGGCCGCAAGCGTGCGGCCGAGAAAGAGCAGGCCCGCGCCGGGCTGTCCCTGGTCGAGATTCAACAGCGTGGCGAGACGCTCCGCAAGCAACTCGAGACGCTCGCGAAACAGCCCGCCGTCAAGCACGTCCTGCGCTATCAGACGCCGGTCGCTCGCACGGTACAGTCGGAGGAGATGCACTTCGAGGTCAAGAATGGACGTGTCACCTTCCTCGACGTCGAGGCCCTGATGCACGAGATCAAGCAGGGCTTGCAGGCCAAGGGAGAGCAGTTGCGGACGAGCTTTCAGGTGCGCGATGAGACGGGTCCGGTGGGCGGCTTCAAACTGAGCTACGTCATTGCCCGCGAACGCGGGCTGCTCGACAATGCGTCCGGAGCCGGCACTCCTGCCGACCGCGATGGCTTCCGCTATGGCATCGAGAGCTGGGAGGCAGTGCCGACCAGGACGGATCGCGGCGAATCGGCCCAGCAGGCGCTTGCCGATGGTTCCGAGTTCCATCGCCTCGTCGATCCTCTCGACGCAACTCAAACGGCCGTCACTTTCTGGGTCTATCCCGATAGCTTCGCTCTGTATCGTCAGTTGCGCGATTTCTGCGTCCGCCGCGATCTGCTGGTTGCCGGCCGCCCGCTGCTGGACGGCGCTCCCATCGCCAGTTCGCGTGAAGGGACCGCCTCGCGCGGCCAGTGAATCGCTCTCCCATCCCACTGCCGCGGCGCGCCCGAAAAAGCGCTGAACCGGCGTCTGGCTCGCTGTACAATTATTTTCAGACGACAACATTAACAAGCAGCAAGGAATCGACCGCCATGAGTTCTTCTGAAGATCGCCCAAGACTCGGTAGCCTTGCGCAATCCGCGCGTGGCAAACATCTGAACCAGATACGCGGGATTCTCATTCTCATCGGAGTCCTGACGATCGGCGTAAATCTGTTCATGTACTTCAAACTTCAGAGTGAGGCGAAGGAGGCAATCCAGGCGAGGCAAGTGGATCCGCAATTGATTGAGAACCACGTCAGGTTTCACAGTTTCCTTTTTCTGAGTTTGATAGGCGTTGGGGTTCTCTATCTGGTGTTCGCCGCCATCGTCCAAAAATTCCCTGTCCCGGTGACGGTCCTCGCCCTGGTAATTTATGTGGGCCTCCAGGCCGTCTTCATGATCCAGGAACCCGAGA
>JBBRIK010000478.1:0-5303 GCA_038221045.1 Gemmatales bacterium | reverse complement strand
GGCAATCTCCGCCCAGCCGCGCGGCGCCAGTTCACTCGATGAGCCGATCTCGACCGGATATTCCTTGACGACCTTCTGTCCAAGGGGCGCCTTCGAGGAGGATACCGTCCAGGAGCGCGAGCGCCTTTTCGCGGCCGGCCGAGGTGTTGTCGAGCCAGCCGTTCGGCGCCACCCAGCGGGCGGCGGAGTCGAACGTCAGCGCGTTGAAGCGCTTGATGCCGGGATCGGTGTCGAGGACCTTGCGCATCAGTTTCATGCTGACGGCGAAGCGGTCGGGATGTTCGCTGAGTGATGTGTCGAGCAGGAAGACGGCGCGATCGGCAAACGGTTTCGCCTGTTCCGCCTTCAATCCGGGACGAATGCGCGTGTAGAGATGGTACGGCCCACTGTCGCCCTGCCGGCCGCTGAGAACCTGAATTTGCGTCGTCGGCGGCCGGAATGCGAGGATCGCTTCACCGCCGGGGCCTTTGCCCTTCCACGAGCGCGAGTAGCTCACCGAGCGGCCGTGTTTGCTTTTCTCTGCGTCCTCCGGCTTGATGACGGCATCGTGGCTCGCGGATTCATCCGCCTGGAGCGTGAATTGCAGTTCCTTCAACTTGCCGGTGGGCAGTGCGAAGCGATACTGCACGCTGTCGTCGGTGGCCGGCAGCAATTCCTCATAGGCGAGCAGCACCCGGCTGTAGCCCTTCGCCGAAATGGGAAAGACGCGGCCGCTGAAGGTGTTGCCGCCGGCGTATTCAAGCAGGGCCGGATCGATCTTGGTCCTGACCGTGTCCTCATAGGTTTCGAGGGCCTTCTGGCGCGAGACGACATGGGCTTCCTGGAGTTTGCCCCAGTCGAGGCTGCTGACCTGCCTGGCGACCTCGCCCGGCTTCATGTGAGCGAGCGCGTCCTCCGGGATCGGCGGCGCGCCCCTGTGCGGAGTGAACAGTGCTGGCGGGGTGTCTCGCGCCTGGCCGGAGAACATGGCGAAGTAGCTCGGACTGGCCCCGGAGGGCAGCGGATACTCGAAGGTGCCTTCGAGCTGGCGATCATGCGGATTGCGGAAGACGTGATCGACGAGGGTGCGAGCGCGCGGCCCTTCCACCGTGACGGTGACGCGCAGGCTGACAAGTTCGAGCGAATTGCCATCACCGACGTAAACGCGAGCCACGGTGGGCCGGCGACGATCGCGTTTCCAGACCTGGGGGGCGCCAGGTGAACTGCCCGCCGCCTTTTCGCCGCCTGCGACTGCTGCCCAATCGTCGGGAGTCCCGATGATCGCGGGAATGCGGGCGGCCGAAAGGGGAGCGCTACTGATGGATTCAAATCTGTCCTGCATCTCTCCTTGTAAGCCGGGCCGGGCCATCTTCTCCGTGAGAGCACTGCGGGCGGCATCCCTTTGCGAGCCGAGAGGGATAGAGTTGCAGCCCATCTCGCTGAGCAACACCAGCGTCAGACCGAGGAAGAGTCCACACCAGACGAACAGCATTCGCCGGCTGACCAGAGTGGAAATGCGCACGGGGCCTCCGAGTCGGAGGAAGGGGAAAGGAACAGTGGTGAGACTATCACAGGGAGAGCAGTTCAGGAAAGGTGAATGCCCCGACGAAGAGAACGGGGCGAGAGAAAGAACCACAATTGGACGGGAATGTCAAGACAGGCTGCGGCCAGGTGATGCAGTTGGTGCAGCAACGACGAACCAGCGCTCCTCAGTTTCGCGAACGGGTCGAGATGGTCGTCCAGGCGCTGGAAAACATGCCGCAACGGGAACAGCTTCGATGGAAGGGCCTGCTGTCCTACCTGAGCGCCCTGGTGTATCATGAGCGACATGATAGTGAACACGCCGATCTGCAAGATCGTATCGAGCGATCCGTGAAAACGGCAGAGCATCGGCAGGAGGTAACGACTATGGGAAGAACCATCGCGGAGAAGTTCAGAGACGAAGGTCGGGTTGATCAGGCCAGGAAGACATTACTGATGATGCTCCGTCTGCGGTTTGGCAAACCGTCGAAAGCCATCACGGCACGGATCAACGCTTGCGACGACGAACAACAACTCGAGGAATGGCTGCGCGGCTTCGCCACGGCCAAGACGCTCGATGACGTGGGCATCGAACTGCCGGAGTGAGATCCTCCCACTGAGGAAATCGGAGCGATTCCTGCTCGCCACCCATCTCCTGCCATCAAGGACTATCTCGATGAGACGCCGGTTTGCCGTCCTCGCGCTTTTCCTCCTGCTCCTGACATTCGCTCTGGGGGCCGAGGACCCCTCGCTGGTCAAACTCCGCAAGGCCCTCGCCCAGCGCTATGTCGAACCGGATCCGCACATGGCCCTGGCTCGTTACTACCTCGAAAAGGGAAACCGGCTCCAGGCGTTCAGCTTGCTCGAATCCGTTCGCCGCGGCCTGTTTCCCCAGGAACAGTTCGATGAAGCGTTCGAGCGTGCCTTCAGCAAGCGCGAGCCGTTCGACAACAGCAAAAAGGCCGAGGCGGAGTTGCTGAAGAAGCTCGCGCAGAATCCGAAATCCGCCGAGACGGCCATCCGAGTCGCCGATGTCTACATCTCTCGGGACGACTGGAAGCGCGCCAGGGAGTATCTGGCCAAGGCCATCGAACTCAACCCCGAGGACTTCACGGCCGTCGCGGCGATGGGGGAAGTCCTGCGCCGGGAGGATAAGCCGAAGGAGGCCGAACAGGTCGTCAAGGACTTCTTCGACAAGTATCCCCAATCGAAGGAAGCGTATCTGCGGAAGATCACCCCTCTGATGAGGAGCGATCCGGCGGCGGCCAGGAAACTGCTGGAAGAAGCGATCCAGAAGTTCCCCCAGGATGGCCAGTTTCTCTTCAATCGAGGCGTCCTCCTGCAGGACGAGAAGAAGCTCAAGGAGGCGGAGGAACAGTTCGTCAAGGCAGCGACGTTGGCGAAGGACTCGGCCCACGTCCAGGGGTGGACCGGCCGCTTCTTCCTGAAGGTCAAGGAGGACGAGAGCAAGGCCCTGCACTACTATCTGAACGCCTACTTCCTCGATCCGCACTTCTACGACTCGGAACACGCGGAGAGACGGATCGGAAAGATCAGCGCCCAGCGCGGAGCGGAGGAAAACGAAAAGCTCCTGAAGGCAGGGAAGAAGCTGGAGGAGTTGAGCCGTCACGCGGACCCCATCGTGGCCGGGATGGCCGTCGATGAACTGGCAAAGAAATGGGACCGCAAACACCTTTCGGTGGTCCTCGAAGCCCTGGGACACGATGACGAGTATATGCGTGCCAAGGCCCTGCGAGCGCTGATGACGAATCTGGATCGGTCCTACGACAAGGACGTGAAAGCCTTGTTGCAGGACAGCGATCTGCGGAAGAAGGGAATGGCGGCTTACCTGGCTGTCAAGCTCTGGGGCAAGGAAGGCGTCAAGGAGGTTGCACCCTGGCTGAAGGAAGAGGCTCAGTTGCTGCGCTACGACGCCCTTTCGGTCCTGCTGGAACATGGCGGCGAAGAAGGACGGGCCATCATCAAGGAGCATCAAACCCGCGAGAAACATCCCTGGCTCAAGAAGTGGCTCGTGGCCATGACGGCAGACAAGTAAACGGCGGCGGCGCGGTCTTCTGCAAAGCCGCAAGCGGCACCAGGACGAGCGAGAACGGATGGATCACTCGATAGCGGGCAAGACGGTCCTTATCACCGGAGCGGCGGGCAACCTCGGCGCAAAGCTGAGGCAGCACCTGCAAAACCGGTGCGAGTTGCGGTTGCTCGATCTCGATCCCCGAGGGGATGCCACAATCCAGAAGGCCGACCTGAGCCGCTGGGATGCGAGTTGGGTGGCGCAGTTTCATCACGTCGATGTCGTCGTCCATCTCGCGGCGGACCCGATGGCTCAGCAGACCTGGCCGAACCTCATCGCGCCCAACGTCGATGCCGTGGTCCACGTCTTCCAGGCGGCGGTTCAGGCCGGCGTCCGTCGTCTCGTCTACGCCAGTTCCAATCACGTCATGGGCGGCTACAGCGACGATCGCCAGCCGGCCCTTCTCACGGCCGACACTCCACCGCGTCCCGGCGCTCGCTATATTGTTCGCGGCGAGAACCGGGACAGCACGCCCTATGCCTCGGCCAAGTTGTTCGGCGAGCGGCTGGGCAAGTGCTTCAGCGAAGCGCATGGGCTGGAGGTGATCGCCGTCCGCATCGGCTGGGTGCAGGCCGGCGCGAATCGGCCGGAGGACATTGCGCCGGACCGCGACGCCTGGTTCCGGCTCATGTGGTTGTCGAACCGCGATTTCTGTCAACTGATGAAACGCTGCCTCGTCGCGGAACTCCCCGCGCCCTTCGTGGTGGTCAACGGTATGTCGAACAACACCGGCATGCGCTGGGACGTCGAACAGACACGGCAACTTCTGGGCTACAATCCACAGGACGACGTCAGCGGCGCTCGGCGGTCAACAGACGGATGAAGTTGCGAACTCCCGTATCGGTCCCTTCCCGGTCGCCGCCGACAATGAGTAAAGTCCGCCGGGTCGTCCGGGAAGCGGGAAGCCCAGCGTGAAACAGAAGGCCGCTCACGTCGGGGGAGAGAGCCGGCGCCCGTGGACCTCACCCCCGAAGACAAGGCGCAAACGAACTTCACGGATCCCGAAGCGAAGATTATGACCCAGCTTACGCATAATGTACAAATGAACAAAATGCTAACTCATTGCACTGCAAGGAGATATAATTCTATAAGTGATCAAGTTTCCATTATTTAACTCTTTTGTCCACTACTTTTTCCTCGCTGTAACCAGTTTATCCGCATTAGGTTACGCGCCTTACGCGAACTGTGGGGTAGAGACTTATAAGGTGGTTTTATAGGCGGCAACTCAGATAGGACAGGACCCGATCAGCCACCAGGTGCAGTAAAACCGGTCGGCCACTACCACGTCGCCAAACTGGAACCGATCCAACAGGCCGCGGAACAGTTCGGTCTCGCAGGTCCCCTTGCCCTTGCACGGCCCGAGAGCGCCGCCGACCAGACAGGCGGTGGCGTACGCCAACACCACCACCAGCCGCATCCGGGGGAAGCCGAGTCCCTTCTTCTGCGACTTCAGTTGGGGGTATTCTTTCTGGTTGGCCGCGGTGTCCGGCATGGACAGTTCGCAGCCATCGGCCAGAAAGACGCGTCGGCCCTTCCAGCGCCAGTCGTCGGGGGCCTGCTCCTCGACGGCGGTGCCGGTCTGGAGGGTGAGTCGTCGCAGCAGGGTCTCGGGGAGCTTGGCGCGGGCCTTGCAATAGGCGCCGGTGCCGGCGGAGCAGGTGGGCAACCCCAGGGCCAGACGCAGGACCATGACGCGGGCGACGGCGGCGAG
>JBBRIK010000477.1:0-5304 GCA_038221045.1 Gemmatales bacterium | reverse complement strand
CCGAACGGGACGTATTTCCTCTATGCCCGCGCTCCGAAGGCGTGCGCCGACCGGACCTTCGCGGATGCCGAAGAGGTGACGCAGTTCCTGATCGAGGAGCAGTCGGTCTGCTGTGTGCCGTGGGACGACGCGGGGGCGTATCTGCGGTTCTCGGTGACGTATCTGGCGAAGAACGAGGCGGAGGAAGACGCCCTGATGGGCGAGACGGTCGAAAGACTGGGGCTTCTCAAACTGACGTTTTAACGGCGCGGACAGTCTTGCCGTAGGCCGCAAGAGGGCGGACGCATGGTAAGGGGGCGTCGGAAAACAACTTGATCACTTGGTTGCTGCTCTATGAGTGGTAATTGGCGCGCAAAATGGACCCAGATCGGCGCGCAAAACGGTCCCACCTGGGTTCAGGGGTTCACCAGTCGAAGCAGGGGCCTCGATCATCGTTCGGGCCAATTTCGCCCGGGAGCGTCTCTTGAGTGTGGTGGCATGTGTCTCGGCTTTGGAGGCTGGACAGACACGGCTCGATCCGCGATGGTAGCAGTTGCCACACCGCACCACCCCGGAGACGAGTCGTGTCCAATTTCGATTCTACCATTTCCGCTCCCCTCCCGACTACCCCGCGCCGATCCCGCGCTGACCAGACCGCACTGCTCGACACCTTCCAGCAGGCTCAAATCGCCGAGGGCCTCTCCCAACGCCTCTTCGCCCAGCAACAAGACCTGCCACGCTCCACCCTCCAGCGCTGGCGGCAGCGGCAGCGGCGGCTTGCCCTCGACCCCGTTGCCGCCTGTTTCTTCGAGAGTCCCCCAAGGACTCGCGTTCCTGCACCGCCTCGTTGTAGCCGCCCACCTGGTCTTCACCCTCCAGGGCAGCGCCGGCCTGCGTCTGCTCGGCGACTTCCTGCGTTTGTCCCAACTCGACCGTGTCGTCGCGGCCTCCTACGGCTCCCGCCACCAGTTCGCCACCCTCCTGGAACAGGCCGTCGTCGCTTTTGCCGCCGAACAACGGCAGCAACTGGCTCAGGACAGGGTCCCCAAGGACATCGCCGTGGCCGAGGACGAGACCTATCACCCCGCCCTTTGTCTGGTGGCCATCGAGCCGGTGTCCAATTTCCTGCTGGTCGAGCAGTATGCCGAGCGTCGCGACGCCGCTACCTGGGACGCCGCTGTGGCGGCTGCCCTGGAGGGACTGCCCGTGACGGTGGCCGTCGCCGTGGCGACGAGGCCAAGGGATTGTTGGCCCACGCCCGACACGGCCTGGGCGTGCCTCACAGCCCCGACCTGTTCCCTGTGCAGCACGAAGGGTCGCGTTGCACCGCCCCGGTGCTGGCGTCCCAGACTCGCCATGCCCAGCATTCCCTGGAACAGACGCAGCAGCAACAGTCAGCGGCCCGGGCGGCGCGGCAGCAGGCCGTCACGCAGCCGCGTGGACCGGGCCATCCCATCGACCACGAACGCCGCATGCGTGAGGCGGAGGCGGCCCTGGCCGCCGCCACGCGTGGCCTGTCGGACTGCCAGGGGCGGCAAGAACAGGCACGCGAAGCCATCCGCGGGTTGGGGGAGGCCGACCATCCCTTCGATCTGGACAGCGGCCGGCCCCAGGGAGCGCCCGTCGTCGAGCGGCGTTTGCCCGAACAGTTTGCCCGCCTGGAGGCACTGGCAACGACAGCGGCGTTGCCCGAAGCGAGCCAGCATCGTGTGGCCAAAGCACGCCGGGTGTTGCCGGGCCTGGTAGCCGCGGTGTCGTTCTTCGGGGGGCGACTGCGGTCCGCAGCGGCCCAACGCTATGGCAAGGAGGCGTGGGCTTGGGTGGAGCGTCTGGTGGCTGGGCTGTACCTGGAGCGGGTGGCGGGTAAATCCAGGGAAACAGAGCGTCGGGGAGTGCTGCGGCGGTTATCGGAGCAGTGCCTCGGGGAAGCACGCGCGACAGGAGGGAAGCCGCCGGGCGGCTGGCAGGAGGCGGAGCGTTGGGCGCGGGAGTGGTCGGGCTGGTTTCAACGGTCGAGTTCGTGCGTGGAAGGCCGCAACGGTCAGTTGGCGTTGCGGCACCACAGCCTGCATCGGCTGAGCAAGAGGAAGTTGGAGGTGTTGACAGCAGTCCACAACTCCTGGCTACAGAGGGGCGGGACGACGGCAGCGGAGCGCTTCTTCGGCAAGAAGCCTGCGGATCTGTTCGAGTGCCTGTTGGAACGGTTACCGGTACCGGCGCGGCCAGCACGCCGCCGGCAAAAAGCGGCTTGAGATCACCGGGGACTGGACGCAACGATGATCATGGCCCATCTCTACTCCGGGGCCGTGTGGTGTCCTTGCGTGACCGGCGAGCGGTCATGCTTCGGTGCAGGCCAAACCGAACTGCACCCCTTGGCCCAACATCGTCGCATTAGCCATCGTCAGAGCGACGAGCAAGGGTAACGGAGCCTCGTCGATGGTTTACTTGCGTTCATCCCTCCGATCTTCCCCTGGCCTGGCTTCCCCGTATGGCTCGGTTCGGCCTTGGGCTTTTCCCCTTGCTATGCAGCGGTCCGTTACCGGGCCGCCCATTGGGGCGGGGACAGTTATGGACACTAAACTGGTTAGGAATCATCTCCTAGACTACTCCTCAGTGCGACCTCGTGTCGCAAGGTTTGACCCCTTTTCTTTGCCGGCCAAGTTTGGCACAAGGGTTAGCCGCGACGCGAGTCTTCGAGCGGAGCATGTGGCGTGAGGATGCTGGACGCGCTCCGCTCAAAGACTCGCGTCGCGGCTAACCGGGAAAAATGCCATTCCTTGCCGTGCAGAGTATAGATGGCAAAGTCGATCCTACTTCCTCCGAGGTTCCAGCACCTCTCTTGCGTCCTGGGTCAGAGTGGAATCCGCGGCGCCGCCGGCCAGCTTGCGGAGATGATCGCGGGCCGCCTTCGTGCCGATCTGCTCCAGAGCTTCGATTGCCCGCCACTGGCGCAGCCGTTCGGGATTGCGCATCGGATCGAGCCGTTCGAGAAGCGCATCCACCCGGCGGCGCAGTTCGAGTGACGGCCTGTCGTTCAGGATCTTCTTCAGCGCCGGCTCGACCAGGTGTCCGAGTTGTTGCAGCTCGCTGGCTGCTCGCTCTCGCTCGGCGAAGCGCTTGCTTTCGAGGTCCGCGAGCAGGCGGGCCAGTTTCTCGCCCTCGACCGGCACTGCGGGAAGAAGCCGTTGCGAGATCGCGGCAACGGCCCTGTCGCCGCCGCGAATCAGCCGGCACTCGGCTAGATAGGCTTTGACCGGGTCGGTATCCGCGAGTTCGTCCCAGCACTGCTTCAGCTCCTTCTCGGACAGGGCGAGCGGCTCCAGATCGGCCATGCGCCATACGCCCTGACGCGCCGCTGGATCGACACTTTTCAGGGCGTCCCGGGCGATCTGGTGCAGCCCGCTCTCGTCACTCGTCAACTGGCGGCGCAGGAACGGCGACAGGGGTCGGGCTTTTGGTCCCAGTGCGGCCACATCCTCGAAAACGCACCAGAAGTAGTCGGGCGACTCCTGAAGCAGTTCGAGCAACTCGGGAACGACCTCCTTGTTCAGGGCCAGCCGCGCCATGACCGCCGACAGGCGGAGCGAGGGGTGCCTGCTCTTGAGCGCTTCGCCGATCCGCGTCTCGGCCTGCGGATCGCTCAGCAGCAGCCGCTCGAAGTGATCCAGCGCCGTCTTCAAGTTGCCATCTTCCACCACGGACGTGCGCAAGGCCTCGCCAAGTCGCGACGCTTCATCCAGGTCACGGCGAACGGAAAAGAGGCCAACGCTCTTGCGCTGTTGCAGGGCCACGATCGCCTTTTGCCGTGCATCGAGCGGCTTGTCCTCGACGCCCCAGAGGGCGGTCAGGATCTCCAGGCGGTTGGGATGCTTCCAATCCTCCGCGAGCTTGCGCAGTTTCGGCAGAGCGGCCGACGCTTTGGGCCCGAGCTTCTCCAGACCAAAGAGGGTCTCTCTGCGAGTCGTCTGCTCCTTGCTGTCCAGTTCGCTGAGCAGCAGCGGCAGACCGATCTCCTGTTTACCCGCGCCCACCAGGAGTCGGGCGGCGACCAGGCGGACGTGAACCGTCTCGTCCTTGAGCGCCTCGCGAACCAACCCCTCGACGCCTTCCAGCGAGGGAAGGTACTGTTCGATCAGGTGAAGCGACCCGAATCGGGTCAGCCAGTCCGCCCTGGGATCCTTGACGAGCCGGCGAATGACGGGGAGCAAGTCGGGGAACGCTTGCTTGCCTTCGACGGCGAGCAATCGTTGCACGAGACAAACCCGGCTGAAGGGTTCCTGTTCCGCGTCAAGTTGACGGCGAATCGCAGGGTCAGCCAGTTGCCCACGCGGTCCCAGGGTCATCAGCCGGACGGCCAGGGTGCCCGAGGCCAGTCCGCGCCGTTCCCGCTTAAGCGCCTCAACCAGGATCAGCGCGGGCGGGGGGTCGAGCCGCGCGAGCACGGCGGAGGCGAGGCGGACCACCACCTCGCGTTCACTCTTGAGGGCGTCGCGCAGCGCGGGGACGACCGCGGAGGTTTCCGCGCCGAATGCCAGCAGAGCCCTCGCCGCGGTCTCGGGAAGGCGAACCTGCTCCCCTCCCAGCACCGGCAGCCCTCCATCCATGGCCTGGATGTGCGGCTCCTTCAGCATCGCTCGCGCCAGGGCAGTGATGGCCAATTCACGCTGACGCTTCGGCAGGCAGCCGGTGCGCGCCAGCAGCCGCACCACGTTGGCGGCGTCGATCGGAACATCAAAGGGTCCGTCATCCAAAGCTTTCAGCACGTCGTCGAACGCGGGCAGAGTACGAGAACCGAGCCGGGCCAGGACGGCCAGCGCGCAGGGGTATGCCTCGAAGTCCTCCCCCTTGAGCACCTTGCGGATGACCCTCAGTTCCGCGTCGGCCTTCGGCTCGATCAGTGCCAGCGACAGGACTGCATAAAGGCGAACGAAGGGATCACCATCCTCGAGCGCCTTGCGCAGAGCCGGAACCGCGGCACGCGCTTCGGGTTGGACCATGCCGAGATCGAAGGCAGCCGCGGCGCGGACATAAGGCTCCTTGCTCTCCAAAGCGCGGAGAAGGGCGGGCAACTCCTCGGAAGCGAACCCTTCACCGACGATGGCCGGCTCTCGAAAGCGGCCGTCCTTATCGAGCTGCAGGGTGCCGTGTTCGATGGCGTCATCCTTCGGGCCGATCCTGACGCGCCGCACGGGACCATGCTGTCCGTGCAGCCAGTCGCGGCCGAAGTGTCCGAACCAGCCCTCGCTGTCGGCCGGTGGCGCCTCGACGGTGACAACTACTTCTCGCCCCGCGCGCAGGTCGCGGACGTGCTGGACGAGCGCCGCT
>JBBRIK010000476.1:0-5315 GCA_038221045.1 Gemmatales bacterium | reverse complement strand
CAAGGGTCGCCGTGGCTGTTGCGGAAGATCGGCCCTTCGGGATGTTCGGTGGTCAGCCTCTCCACGAGCGGGACGGCTTGAGGGAGCAGGCGGACTCGCTCGACGTACTTGGTCTTCGTCTTCCGATCCTCATACAAGTCTTTCACGTCCCACAAACGCCACTGCTTGCGCTAATGCCGCTTCTCGATCCGGCAGATCGTGGAGGGGCGAGCGCCGGTCCACGCCAGGATGCGCACCACGTCTGCGAAGGCGGGGTTGGCGACCTTCAGAACCAAGTCGAACACTTCTTTGGTCCAGACGGCGCTCTCGCCTCAGCTCTCCCCTTCCGGGAGGGTCAGGAGGCCACGGAGCGGATTTGCGGGGATCAGGTTGCCCCGCTTCGGGTCCGCTGCCCAATTGAGGGCGGCGAGGATGATGGACTTGTAGTTTCGCTCAGTACCCTTCGACTTGACCGACGACTTCTTGGCGAGCCACCGATCAACGTGGCTCGGTCGCAGGTCACTCACCCGCAGCGACTGCCCGACGAAATCAACGAACTCTTCCAGCCGGTCGAAACAAAGCCGGTAGCGCTCCTTATGGTGGTTCTCCTCAACGTGCAGGAGCCAGCGGTCGGCGACCTCGCCGAATATCGGGTTGCCGTCACTCGGCTCGCAGAGGTCGTGCTTCCGAAGCAGGAACTTGAACTTCTGCTTCGCCTGTTCGTAATCCGCCCCCAGCCGATAGAAGTGGCCGTCGATGGTCGTGGTGTACTGCCCCTTGCTCTCCTGTCAGCTCATCTTTGGCTTACGGCCCCGCATGATCCACCCCGATCATTCCGAATTCCTGGCTCAATTCCTGGCGATTGAAGTCGTTTTGGCGCCAACAACTGCCAAGTAAAGCCCGGAAAAACCGTGAAAACTAGAGTTTTGAGTTATGGATGCGGCCCATGAAGCCTACGCCGACTATTCCAACGCGTACCATTGACGCAACTCCTTGTGATTTTGCTAATGATGGATGTACACTCATCCCATGATTTTGGGTCGTCTTTCCAGGGTTCCAGGCAATTCTTTGTGCCTCGATCCCGCCCGTCACACCTATTATCTGAGGTGGGGCAGGATTCGTCCTCTGGGGTCGAGCTCGGCGCGGTTGAACCGCCCGCCACTCCTGGAACAAGCCTCAGCGCAGGTCGTAGATCATTGTCCTTGTGACCTTGTGCAGGCGGGCCACTTCTTGCCTCCGACATCTCCGCGCCACTACTTTGCCGCTTCGACAAGCGGGATGACGATGCTGTCGCCAGAACGAAGCGGCAAGAAAACGATGTAAAAATAGTGTCTGAGGTGGCCATTCGACCACAATAGGGGTACAATGCAAATGAGATGCTGCTTCGTCGTATCGTATTGAAAAATCGAGCCTAACAGCGTAACCGCTACGCAAAAGGAACACACTGGAACCCGGGAACTAACAGTTGCAGGACTTGGTTCCCTTTAGGGGAGGGGAGGTTCAAGTCCTCTCTTCGACATGCTGATCGACCTACACCTTGCCGGACGCCCTTCCGTCTTGCATAACATCTTCTCTTTCCAGCCCCGCTAGCTCAATTGGCAGAGCAGCTGACTCTTAATCAGCGGGTTGTAGGTTCAAGTCCTACGCGGGGCACTTTCTTAAGTCGTTAGCCGAACGCAAGTTAAGCGTACCTCTCGAGGGTCGGGAGTGCGGCCTGGAACCCTGAAAGTTGCGGAAATCTTCCGCAGGGGGTCAGTCGCATGTCCCATTCCCTTCATGTTCCTTCGTACCGTCGTCACAAACAATCAGGTCAGGCCGTGGTCACCTTGACCGATGGCCTCGGCGGCCGTCGCGATGTTCTGCTCGGCAAATACGGCACCGCTGCCAGCCGGGTCGAATACACCCGCGTCATTGCCGAGTGGGAGGCCAGCGGGCGACGGCTCAACGTCGCTGGGAGCGCGAACGGTTCGTTGTCCCTCAACGAGGTCATGTTCGCCTTCATCCGCCATGCGGAACAGCACTACCGTCTCGAAGACGGGACGCACACCAGCGAGTTGCGGGAGTTCAAGGCGGCGCTGAAGCCCCTGAAAGAGATGTATGGCAAATTGGCTGTCGCCGAATTCGGGCCGCTGAAGCTGAAGGCCGCGCGTCAGAAGTTGATCGACGCCAAACTTTCCCGCGGCGTCATCAATCAGCGCATCGGCCGCGTCGTTCGCATGTTCAAGTGGGCCGTCTCGGAAGAGATGGCACCGGAAAACGTCTGGCGCTCACTGACGACCGTGCGGGGGCTGGAGAAGGGCCGAACGGAAGCCCGGGAAACCGAACCCATCAAGCCCCCGTGGCCGAGGCCGTGGTCAGCGCCACGGTGCCTTACCTCCCGCCCCAAGTGCGCGGTATGGTCGAATTGCAGCTGCTCACCGGGATGAGGCCGGGCGAAGTGCGAATCATGCGGGGGTGTGATCTCGACACGACGGAGGATGTCTGGCTCTATCGGCCGTCGCAGCACAAGACGCGCCACAAAGGCAAGGAGCGCGTCGTTGCCCTCGGACCGCGCGCCCGGGAGATCGTCCGTTCGTTCCTCAAACTGGACACGCAGGCGTATCTTTTTAGCCCGCGGGACGTGATGGAGCAGCGTAGGCGTCTGCTGCGCGAGAAGCGCAAAACCCCTGTTCAGCAGTCTCAACAGAACCGCCGCAAACGGAACCCGCGACGACGCCCCGGCGACTGCTACGAAATGACCTCGTACCATCATGCCATTCGGAAGGCCATCGAGGCCGCGAACACCGCGCAAGCCTGCGACCCGTGCAAGCCGCTGAACCCGGATGAACGCTGCGCGACCTGCAAGGCTGTCGCGATCTCTCACTGGCATCCACACCAGTTGCGGCACACGCACGCTACAGAGGTACGCCGGCAGTTGGGACTGGAGGCGGCACAAGTGACGCTTGGACACAGCCAAGCCGCGGTAACACAGATTTACGCTGAACGCGACCTCACTCTTGCGGCGAAGGTCGCGAAGCAGCTTGGGTGACCTCCAGCACGGGCCGGCCTTCCACTGAGGAAGCCGGCCCGTTTCCGTCCGCGCTACTGTAGCCCCCCGGTAACTGCGAGTGCGTAGAATTACAATAAGTCCATCGGATGAACGCGGGAGTAGTTACCCGCGCGCTGACCTGGACCGGTGCCGACGTTCGCATTCCCACGTCGGCGCCAGTCCGGTCGGCCCGATGACGAGGGAATGCCGTCATAAACCGGTCTCTCACGCTTTTCGTCGCCACTCTCCTCACCTTCAGAAGATTGATAGATCCCGGCTCGGACCGCGCCGAGTCAGGTGGCCTGACACCGCGCGAATTGAGGGTGACTCCAAAAAGGAAGGAGTAGAATCGTGTCTCCAAACCCCTTGTTCACTGTATTGGCCCTCGCCCAAGATTGGCTTCGCCTTATACCCCCTGCCGGCCCTAACCCCGAGCCAAGTGGGATTCTTAACGCTCTGAGAACGGACCTATTGCAGAATGGCCTGGACATAAGGGCTAGACTTGCAACTGCGTTGAACCGTTGCGACTGTGGTCCTCACGTCTGCCACGGCCAAGCGGACATCAACGCTTCCGAACTAAATCGCCTGGAGAACTTCGATTCAACAACAACGCAAAATGGTGAAGCTCGGCGACCGGCCGCTCCTCGGCCTGTTGAAAACGCAGTAGCTGCCTTGTTGATGTGCTGTCACAACAGCAACCGGGACGCGATCGACCTCCGGGCAGAACTGACCCATGCAACGGCCGTGATTCAACACTATCTAGATTCCTGCCGGATAGAAAACCCGTCACCTCCGCCACCTGAACTTAAGCCGAATTGAAACGGCACGGTTCTGAAGTTGGGCGAGGTCGAGCTTCGGAGTTATCAGCGAAAGCGAGCGCCCGAACAAGCTGCGATCCTGGAGGCCTTGCAAAATGCCTGCTGGCCTGACCGTCCTGTACCCGTGCCGGAGGCTTCCCGGATAAACCTGCACAGAACGCTCGTTCATATCAACGAGAAGATAAAAGGGCGTCGTATTCGATTGCACGCCGGAGGAGACGGAAAGTCAGTCATTTGGAGTATTTCGAGCGATAAGTAAGACATGCGCAAGAGGTGCGCAATTGGTGTGTTGGTGGATTTGTGGTGAGATGGCTCGCAGGCAAGCAAACTATGCGAGGCATCTACCATGAACGATTCCACGATCACTACCGAAATCCTTTCCGGCTCTGGTCTGAGCCTCGTACAGGCCGTTCGTCGATTCCCTCCCTTCCGTCAAGGTAAACCGGTCGCTCTCAGCACCGTCCTCCGGTGGATCACCAGCGGCGTTCACCTGCCGGATGGAAAAATCATACGCCTCGAAGCCGCTCGACTTGGCGGCAGGTGGCTGACCTCCGGCCCGGCCATCGAGAGGTTCATTTCTCGTCAGACCCCCAACCTCGAGACTCCCGCAGCACCGACCCCGCGCACGGAAAGACAACGGGAACGAGCCGCGGAGCGCGCAGCAAAGGCGCTTGACGCCAGTGGGATTTGAATTGAGATCCAAAAGGAACACGTGTTCAAGTGAGGCGTCCGGTCACCTGACTTATGGAGCGCGCCATCGGGATTGAAGAGGAAACCAACAGCAACGCCGCTCGGCTGACACCGGCGGCGCTGTGTGACTGAGGCATGGCCAAAGGTGAAGTTTCTGGCCGGTCAAGGTATAGTAGAACTCGCGTTCAAGCGTGCCGATGCCAGCAAGCCCCCGCCGAAAGCCGCCGCACTAAAGTATGAGGCACCCGTGCTGCTGCTTGCCTCACTGTGCCGCGAAATGCAGAGAATTGTCGGCGACCAACCGTTCTCCCTCGACTGCAGGAAGGCCGGCCGACTGTTGCGCGTCGATCACAGTACCGCTTGGCGATGGCTGAACGTTCTCTGCGCTGACGGAATTCTCGCTTCCGGAAAGAAGGGTAGTAAGGCAACACGTAAAGCGAACGAATACCGATACATCGCAGATTGATCCAAAGTGGTGGAAAACCTCAGTACAGCCCCGCAGAGCAGAGGGTTTGAAATCATGCCGCCAGTGGGACTTTACCCTCTGCCGTCTTCGCTGCGGCTTCGCATTGGGCCATGACTTTGGCCACTGATTTCGTACTCCAGTTGAACGGAGGGGCCTTCTCGTTCCACTCCGCAATGAACGGCGGTAACTTCGCTGCTAGTTCGGTTTTGTCAGCGAAATCGGCGCTGGCTAAGCGTTTCCGTTGCAGGATGCTAAACCACTGTTCCACCTGATTCAGCCACGGACAATGGACCGGCGGATGATGAAACACGAAACGCGGATGTTGAGCCAGCCA
>JBBRIK010000475.1:0-5316 GCA_038221045.1 Gemmatales bacterium | reverse complement strand
CTGACAACTGGCAACTGACAACTGGCAAATTAGAACTGAATCACAGCCTGGAAGAAGGCCGCGACGAGCGGGTCGATGGTGTCGGTCTTGTTGTCGTACAGGGCCTGGAAGCCGTCGCCAGGAATCAGGGTCGAGACGCCGATCGTGAAGGCAGCATTGCCGCTGGCCAACGGATTGTAACGGAGGCCAATGCTCAGATCGGTTCCGATCCGGTGGGCGATGTTGCCGTCGAATAGAAACGTCTCGAGGACCTTGGTGGACTCGAACCAGAGGAAGTTACAGTTGTTGATGACCTTCAGTCGCGGCGTGATGTCGAAATCGACGCCAAGGTTGAACAGCAGCAGCCCGGGGTTGACGTGGTTGGCCTGACCCTGAATCTTGCTCGGCCGCAGGTCGGGGATCAAACTCTCGCGGTTGGTCAGGTTGACGGCGAACAGACCGATGCCTTGCCGCTGCCAGTAGCTGAACTCGCCGCCGCCGAAGTTCGGATTGTCGAAGATTGTGTCGAAGCCGGTCGCGTGCTTGTTGTTGGGATTATGATCTCCGGAGGACCAGAAGAACGAGGTGCGGAACCGCGCCCAGTCGCGATCGTACGACAGTTCGGCAGCGGCCATCGCGGCGCTGACGTCCTGGCCGACGTTGCCAATCGGGTTCATGCTGTCGCGGCCGGTCACATAGTAGAACTGCGTGCTCAAGTTGTAGCGATCGATGTGGCCGTCGCTGCCCAGGCCGAAATAAACCGTGTTGACGTTGTGCGGCTGAAACACACCCGCATTGTCAGGACGGACCCGGCCGCTGTTGGTATCGAAGCGGCGGCTGGGACCATCGTTGTTCGAGGTCACGCTGCCGGTCACCGTGTAACCGGGCCAGATGAAGTCCTGGATGTAGTAGTTGGCGACGACGACGTCCTGGCGGCGGTCGTCCATCGTGTTCAGAGCCGAATTGGAATCCTTCTCCGCCTGCCGGAAATAGGCGAGGTTGAACTGTTCGCGATTGCCATTGCGGCTGCCAAACAGGCGCACGGCCCGGTTGGTGTCGCTGAACAGGAAGCCGCGGAAGTCGCTGTTGAAGGCCTGGGAGCCCACCCGGATCGACAGCGTGTCGTACTCGGCGCTGAGATCGGCCAGCTTCGCCTCGACGAAGTATTCTTCCAGGGCCAGGTACGAGCGGTTGCGCTGCGTTCCCTTGAGGACGTTGGGATTGACGAAGGCCAACTCGTCCACGTTGATACTGTTCACGTTGAAGACCGGGGTGAAATGGAAGCGCCAGTCGGATTGTTTGAAGCTGGCGTCTCCATGATTGAGATCGACCGAGAAGCGAAAAAACTGCGTGTAGAAGAGCTGGTTGGGGCTGCCGAAGAAGTCTTCCTGGTTCGGCCGGGCGGTCGATTCAAAGGCCCCCGTCCCGACAGGCGTCTGCCGCCCGTCCAGCAGCAGGAGGCTCTGCCCGAGGATGTTGAGGAAGATGTGCTGCCCAATGATGGGGTAGTCGCCCTTGAGCACGTTCTGCTGAAAGGGGTCGTACCACTCGCCCAGTTCGTAGGGATAATCGTCCGGCAAGGCGTGGCCGCGGTCGTAGCGGTCCCATTCGGGATAGCCCATGCGCCAGCGATCCTCGATCGGCACGAAATCGGCCGAGGGATCGACGGTCGGAGTAACGCTGGAGCGGCCGGTGAAGCCCAGCGGCGGATCGCGACGGGTGGCGTAATCCGGCGGCACCTCGAAGGTCTCGATGCCTTTTGGCTCAACCGGATCGAGCGGGCGGTTCAGGAGCTTGCCGCCGTCGCTCTTCTGTTCCTGCTCCTCTTCGTCGCCGGCCGCCGGCTCGGCCTTCACCTTTTTGACGCGAGCAGGCGTCTTTGTCTTCTTGGTGGCGGAATCCGAGGCGCCGGCCAGGAGTGGCGCAGCCAGGATCAGGCTCGCGATCCAGGCCCAGAGCCAAGCTCGGGTGCCGATCCCGCTTCGCGAGGCTGTCGCCGGCCTCTCGTACTGGCCTGGTCCTGGCAAGTGTTTTCGCACCATATCCCTTGGCTCCACGAAAGAGTGTGTCCTGGCCTGGGGTCCGCAGCCTTCGCGCTCGAAACGAACGGCGGCGCGCTGCCACGAACCCTTCACTCTTGGCATCCGCAATCCATCGACATGATGTTTCATCGGTTTCCGACGTTGACGGTCTTGAAGGTTCCCCCGGATTTAAGGGGAATAACGATAAAAAAAGCTGGGAAAGATGCGGCCTTCTGAACTGTTGGGAGGGTGTGTGGAACTCGATAAAGACGGAAGCTTCGACGCTTCCTCAATGGAAGAGGAAAGGTCCAATTACTTGGCCAGCCTGTTTCTGAAGAAAATTATCATGGAGGAGAGTGTTTTCCTTGATTGAATCCGCGGGTTGTGCCGATCTTATCGAACAGGACTGTGAGCGCGATTATTCACGGGAAGAGGCACCGCAAGGGCGAGCGAGGAGGGATAGCGACTCCTCGGCGACTGGCTGGACTTCCTCCTGTCGCGACGCGGAAGCGGCGCAGCCCTCTCGAAAAGCCTTTTCAGAAAGCAAAAGGAGATGCGCGTGCTCGATTCATTACTGGGGCGCACCGGCCGGCAGCGCGGGGGGAAAGTGGCGCGGACGGTCCTGGAGGTGGAATGCCTCGAGACGCGACAGTTGATGTCGGCCACGCCCTCCCTGATCGGGACCGTGTTGACCGTCACTGGATCTGCGGGCAACGATCGTATCGCGGTGTTGCGCGACCTGAACACCGATCAACTCGTCGTCCTGAATTGCGATCAGGTCACAGGCCAGTTCGCTTCCACCGCTGTCACCAAGATTATCGTGAACTCCCTGGATGGAAACGATAATGTCTTCATCGGTCCCAATATCGTTCAGGATGCAACCATCAATGGGGGCACGGGCTTTCAGCGTTTCCGCACCGGCGGCGACGTGCTGGTCTACAAGGGCCTGGGTACGGTGACCATCAACGGCGGCGGCGGCGACGACCAGTTGATCGGTTCGACGAATAACGACGTTCTCAGCGGCGGGGCAGGCTTTGACTATCTCTTTGGCGACGGCGGCATCAATGTGCTCACGGGCGGACCGGACCGCGATCTGTTCTCCGGCAGCCTCCTCACCGACATCGTGACCGACCTCGCGCCAGGGGACCTCGATTTTCGAGCCTTGCCCCTGCGCAATCTGCTCGACGATCCCTTCCTGGGCCTGCCGCCCTCGCCAACGGTCGTGATCAACCAGGCCGAAGTGGATATCATCTTGCAGCGAGCCACGGCGGCCACGCCGAGCAAGGATGGTATCATCGCCCTCGTTGATCGATCGGGACGCATCCTTGGCGTTCGCATCGAGGACGACACGCAAGCGTTCCTCAACAGCCTGCCGAACGATCCCGCGAATCCCCGGCCGGGAGAGCGGACGTTCACGACGGCCTTCTTCATCGACGGCGCGGTGGCCGAGGCACGCACGGCTGCCTTCCTCGGCAACAATCAGGCCCCGCTGACCTCGCGAACATTCCAGAACACCAGCCAGACGACGGTCACGCAGCGCGAGATCGAGGCGTATCCGAGCATCACCGATCCGAACTCGACGCTGCGGGGTCCGGGCTTCGTCGCCCCGCTGGGGCTGAAGAACCACTTCCCCGAGGGCGTGGCTTTCACGCCGCAGGTCGATCAGTTCGCCATCGAGCATACCAATCGCGACAGCATTTTCGCCGTCGGCGTGGATAACGTCCGCGGTTCCAACAACGGCGCCGGGCAGGGCGACGACATCCGCTTGCAGGCCCGGTTCAACGAGAACCCGGCCTTCATCGACAACCGCATCCAGACGCCGGGCGCGACCATCGATCCCTTTGGCCGGGCCATCAGCCAGACAACGATGACCTCCTACGGGGAGGCGGCTGGCACCCAGCCCGGCGCGACGCCGCGCGGCCTGGGCACTCTGCCCGGCGGCATCCCGATGTACAAGAAAGACCCCGCCACGGGCGGGTTGGTCCAGGTGGGTGCCATCGGCGTCTTCTACCCCGGTAAGACCGGCTTCGCGGACGAGGAAAACTCCGACCTCAACAGCAACTTCGATCCCAAAAAGCCGGACCGGGCGCTGGAAGCCGAGTTCGTCGCCTTCGCAGCGCTCGGCGGCTCAAGTGCGGCGGGACTCTCGGTGGGCGCGCTTGGCGGCGTGGCTCCTCTGCCCAACTTCGACCTGCCGGCCGGCCGCATCGATCTCGTCGGTATTACCCTCAACGTGTTCGGACCCAAGGGCAATAACGGGCCAGGGATCCTCGTCAACCTGGGCAAGTCGCTCGGGCAGGGAGTCGTCAACGGCACGCTCCAGCCGCTCATCAATCCCGGTGCGAACAACGTCATCGATTCGCTGAACCCCGCCGGTGTGGGAGGCGACGATCTCGGCGTCACCACGCTGCTCAACGGCACGCCGGCCCCGGAGGGCTTCCTCGTCAATCCGCACGGGAGCGCCGATGGAACGATCAGCAAGGCAGACGTCCAGCAGATTATCTTCAACGGCGTCCAGGAATCGCTCATTACTCGCGCTGCCATTCGTCTGCCAATGGATAGCAATGCGGTCATGGTGCTGACTGTCACCGACAAGACGGGCGACGTCCTCGGCCAGTTCCGTATGCCCGACTCGACAATCTTCTCCATCGACGTCTCGACGGCCAAGGCCCGCAATGCCGCCTACTATGCCAACCCTGCCGCCTTGCAGCCGATCGACCAGTTGCCAGGCGTCCCGGCGGGAGCGGCCTTCACCGCCCGCACATTCCGCTATCTGGCTCTGCCGCGATTCCCGGAAGGCATCGACGGCAATCCTCCAGGTCCGTTCTCGCAACTCATCAACGATCCCGGCATCGACCGCCAGATTCCGATCCTCATCGAACATCCGCGCGTGCCGCAGGAAGTCGTTCAGGATACACGCGGGACCGGTCTGCAAATCGGTCCGCGGATGCCTGCTTCGGTATTCCAGGCGCCGCTGGGATTCGACGCCTTCTTCCCTGGGACGAACTTCCACGACTTCCGCAATACGGGCATCACGAACATCACGAGTCCGGGCAATCCCGCCCAGTTCCAGAACCCGTTGCTCAACCGCGACGGCGTCGTGTTCTTTCCCGGCAGCTCGCCGTTCTACAAGGGTTCGACCCTGATCGGCGGTTTCGGCGTCTCCGGCGACGGCGTCGATCAGGACGACATCGTCACTGCGGGCGGCATCCGAAACTTCAAGGTGCCCCAGAACCTGCGGGCCGATCAGTTCTTCTTCAACGGAGTCCGTCTGCCGTTCCAGAAGTTCAATCGCCAGCCGAACATCAATCCCTAC
>JBBRIK010000474.1:0-5318 GCA_038221045.1 Gemmatales bacterium | reverse complement strand
GTCCGCAGCTGTTCAGGCACGCTTGAAGAATGGAAAGCCGTAACCACCACGACCAAGAAACGAGTCGGGTGTGCGCGCGTCCGGGGTTCCCCGATCAAACATGAGTGTCTGAGAAAAACAAGGAGACCGACAACATGGCGATGCTTCAGCACCCGATGAAATGGTCAAAGACGATCTGCCTCTTCTTCCTGGCGGCGAGCATAGCGCTGGGTACGCCGGGCGGAGCCGAAGCTACCAACAAGGCAAAGCACTCTTCCAAAGCCAAGTCATCCGCGACTAATTCTATGAAGGCGAGTGGCACTAAGAAGAAAAAAAAGAGGCATGGCGAGACGATCTACAACATCGACATTTATAGAAGTACAGGCGGTAAGTACCGATATTTTGCGAGCTTCAAGGATAAGGCGGCGGCACAACGATCTGCCAACATAATTAAAAAAAAGGGGAAAGGGCACGGTATCGTAGATGCGAAGGTTGTGAAATAATGGGGAAGCACACAGGGAAAGGCACGTTTAGCAATCGTAAAGAAAAGAGGACGCAGCTCGTTTCGGTCGCCGTAAAGTGCATTGACCGAACAATTTGCTATAGCAGACAGCCCACGCGAACATGCCGTTTCGAGTCCTACGCTCAAGCCCGCGTGAGGCTGCCGCTGAGCGTGGACGTTCGGCGGCAAGAGGGGGACGGGTACTCCCCCATACACAGACCGATGCATCGGTTCGTGGGAGGTATTTGCTATGCGACAACTCGCGACCTCGATTGGAATTGTTGGGGTACTCGCCGGCCTGCTGGCGGGCTTCCAGTCGCGATCGGCGTACGGCTACATCAACACGTTCCGTCCTGAAACGCTCGGCACGATGTGCGCCCGGTCGGACAGCATCGCCGTGTTGAAGGTGGAAAAACTCAGTAAGGATAAGGGGGTCATCATCTACACGAAGGTAAAAGACCTGAAGGGCACCTTCCCGGTCGATCGCCTCCGGGAGATTCTGGGCTCGGCTCACGAAGCGCACGAGAAGAAACACTACTTGGAGTGGGCGGAAGAAGGCAAGGTGGCGGTTTGCTTCAACTACAAGAACCGGGTTGCCCTGTGCATCGGGGACCAGTGGACGGTGTGCGAAGACCTCAACGGCCCTCCCAAAGACAAAGCGGAGACGTGGAGCGTGACCACGCGAACCGAGCCGTTCTTCACGCAGAGCTACTTCGGGGATGCGGAGAAACTTCAGACCGCAGTCGTCGATATCCTCGCCGAGAAGGAAGTGGTCGTGCCGTGTATGGCCGGGGGAAGGGACAAGGAGCTGAGGGAGCGGAAGGGGGAGATGGTCAGGATGCGGACCAGCCTGAAGATCAAGGAATACGATCTTAAACGGGACAGAGTTAAGGACGAGCCGAAGAAGTGAAGCCGAGACGCCGGAAAAGAAAAGTAAAGAGGACGCCGCTCGATTCGGTCGCCGTAAAGTGCGTTGGACGAACAATTTGCTAGAGCAGACAGCCCACGCGAATACGCCGTTTCGAGGCATACGCTCAAGCTCGCGTGAGGCTGCCGCTGAGCTTGGGGGTTAGCTGCAATACCTCCATCAATTCATAAGCAAGGGTTTCAGATGGGTGGTCACTGGCACTACATGGTCAACGGCAGGCAACACGGCCCGGTTTCCTGGGAACGCCTCAAGGAATTGATGATCCTCGGAGTGGTTCAACCGACGGGTGAAGTCTGGAAGGAAGGTTCTCCCGATTGGATGAGCGCGTCCAGCGTCCCTGGCTTGTGCTCAGAAACCAAAGGTTCAAGGTCAGAACTACACCCGCCAAATATGCGTACGAGCGGAGAGGAAGTTATTAGCCCAAGCCCGCCCGCGCCGAGAACAACACCTCCGATTCCTTCCGCTGGCAGCCGCGACGACGTTTCAGACCGCCCGAATCAGGCTTCGACTCGGGCCGCTCAATTCAAAGACTGCCCTTTCTGTGGCGAGCAGGTGTTGCACGTGGCCAAGAAGTGCAAGCACTGCGGCGAGACTATTGATGTCGTACTGCGTGTAGCGGAGGAGGCCAAGAAGGCAATGGACCGGCCGGCGCAGGTATTTATGAACGCAGGAGGTGCAAGTTCGTCCTCATCCTCCTCTGCGGCTGCTTCAGGGGCCGGTTCCCGCCCCAGCGCCGAAAGGGTAAGAATCACGCTAAAGAGGAACGCGCGTCGATTATCAATCGCAGCATGCATTGCGATCGTATTGTGCATCCCTGGAATACTTGCCGTTGAGAGTTGGGGACTGATACTAATTGCCGGCGCTATTATCGCAATTGCCTGGGGAGCGCGACGCGAGTTCTACTGTTCATTCTGTGAAAAGCACCTTGGAGTCAGCTGCTTCACCGAGATGCATAAGTGCCGAAAGTGTGGACTGATTCACGTTATCGACTGGGATTGACTGTTTCGAAAAGTAAAGAGGACGCAGCTAGTTTCGGTCGCCGTAAAGTGCGTTGGCCGAACAATTTGCTAGAGCAGACAGCCCACGCCAATACGCCGTTTCGAGGCATACGCTCAAGCCCGCGTGAGGCTGCTGCGGAGCTTGGCCATTCGGCGACGGAGGGCGTTCCACACGTGGAGCAACCACGGGTCTATCGGCCACGGCGCTGCAAGGGGTGGCGGTTCCTCGCCTACGGGGTACTGGGATTGGCCTTTGGCGTTGGGCAAATCCCGTCCAGCGGCGGCTTCGCGTGCTGCCTGGGTAGCCTTGGCGCGTTCCTCGCCCTGCTCGCGGCCGCACACCTGCTGACGAGAGTGAAGGTCGGGGCGGCCGGTGTGTCCAAGCGACCGCGCGTGCCCGACGGGTTCACCGTTCGGTGGGCGGCGGTCGAGTCTTGGTCGGTGGTGGACCTCCCCAGCGAGGACGTGGCCGACACCTTCAGCCACCGGGCGGTTCGGTTCGTGGTCGGGGGGCGGCTGCTGGAGGTGCGGGATGAGGATGTCCAATGGCCGGGGTTCGAGGCGTTCCTGGCGGACGTGCGGGCTTGCGCGCGGGGCAGCGAAGTCGCCGCCCCAGGAACTTCCCCTCCGGAAAAGAAAAGAGGACGCAGCTCGTTTCGGCCGCCGTAAAGTGCGTTGGCCGAACAATTTGCTACAGCAGCCAGCCCACGCGAATACGCCGTTTCGAGACATACGGTTAAGCCCGCGTGAGGCTGCCGCGGAGCTTGGGCGTTCGGCGACGAAGTTCCTTGATGGCAAAGCGAGTAGAGATTACTGAGGCCTGACCACCGGTCGCGGCATCCATAAAATCGCTGTCAGCGGCTGGCGGCGGTCTGCGGTAGACCGCTTCCTTTCCCCTGTTTCTCGGAGGCGATCATGAAGGCGATTCTCTCAACGGCGTTGGTACTCGGGGTCTGCGGCCTCGCGAGCGCGGCAGACAAGGTAGACCCGGTCGGGACGTGGAAGTGCGAATATGAGATCGGCGGGCAAAAGCGGACGTCCACCTTGACGATCAAGATGGACGGGGACAAGCTCGCCGGGACGATGAGCTGGCCGGACCAGAAGGAGACGAACCTCAAGGACCTGAAGCTGAAGGACGGTACGCTCACGTTCTCCGCCGTACGGAAGTTCATGGATAACCAGATCAACGTCGAATACAAGCTGACGATTAACGGGGACGAGTTCAAGGGGAAAGGCGCGGCGGAATTCGGGGGCCAGAAGCAGGAATACGATATCAACGGGAAGAGGGAGAAGAAGGACAAGTAGGGAGAAAAGAGGTCGGGAGTCGAATTGAGATAAACCGGACCGAACAAGCCACTCCAGCAGCCCGAACACGCGAATGACAGCTTTCCGAGTTCGGCGCCGCGCCCGCGTGTGCCGGTTCCTGCGCGTTATCGCTCGCGGCCGGCTTGCGAATGCCGCAGCCATGCGCGATAACTGACTGGTGTGGAGGGCCGAGCCATGCCGCTGCACGATTGGACAGACCAACGGGGTTGGGACAGCGTCCACCCGCTGTGGTTGACGTACTTGTTAGAGTACGTGCAAGAACGACTCCCCGAGGGCTACAAGGCGTTCCTCGGCGGCGTGCCCTCTCTGACGCTGCAATCATGCCCACGCAAAGCCGTGGGCATGGCACCCAACGCGTGCTTACTTGCACGGCCAGAATGTCTCGGCTCCTTGCCATTGACCGACTACTTCTCACCGGGCTTACCGAACGTGATCTCGTACTGCGTCGTCCTGTCGTCGCTGGTCTTCGCCTTCGTACTTTCCTTCTCGGTGAGGGTCAGCGGCAGCTCCTTGAGGGCGGCCAGCAAGTCGGCGGGGTTGCGGATCGATTTCGGGTTCGGGTGCGGCTTGCCGGCGACGACGAGGTAGATGGGATGGAGGTCGCCGCTGTAGGAGATCTTGGCCTCGCCGATGCCGCGGCCACGCGGATCGACCTTCTTGCTCCCCTTGCAGCGCACCACCGTCCCGTCGCGGGTGAACTCGACGGTGTAGTGGTCGTCTCCCGGCGGGTGCTCCTCGCTCACGGTCAGGGTCGCCGTCGGAGCGGCGTCCGCCGGGTCGGCGGCCACGCCGGAACGAAGGCCACCCACGAAGTCCGGTGAAACATCGTCGCACCTCTCTTGGTAGTGATAGGTTGGATCTCGCGATCTTTCCCCCACTCCAAACCGGACGTGCGACTTTCACCGCATCCGGCTTTCCAGTTACAGCCACGCTACTCCAGGAGGGCAGACCAGAAGAGATGCCTTCGTTTCTCAGGGACGCACTAAGAAACCGCATTACGCGGCCCTCAACATCTGCATTTCCCTGTTAGGTCTGTTGACTCCTGTTTGGATGTAACGGCGGACATTCCATTCGCCATACTCTCCGTCACGTCGTTGCTGTTCCCTGGCGGTCCTTCACCGTGTACGCCCCATTACAGAGCGTCGTTTGGCTACTATGCCGCCTCCGACATCCTGCCCGCACGCTAGCATTTTGGCGTCCCTGGAACCCACGTTCCCTCCGGGTCAAGCGGTGTAGGACTTCCCACATTCCGTTCGTACAGACGATAGAACCCTTAGCTGCCTGCTCCACGCCGGGTGGAATGGTGACAACACGTTTGGCGTTCGGAAACCAAACGTCCTCCACCGTACCTTTTGGTCCAGGTGATTCAGCCGTTGCACCTGTTCTCAGTAACGACGCTCACACGCAGGTTTCTCGCGTCAGCATAGGTTCAGGGTTCGACACGTGGCCACGTTCGGCTCGCAGCCAGTGTTCTTTGTCAGCGGGCTTCCCACCCTACCCTGTGCCACAGGATAACGCAGGCCGCTCAACCCTTACACCGTTGTCATGGTGTAACTCCTTCAGAGCAATCTGTACAAACGTCAAG
>JBBRIK010000473.1:0-5318 GCA_038221045.1 Gemmatales bacterium | reverse complement strand
GTCGCGGGCGAACTCGTTGAGCGGCCGATTCTCGGCCATCGAGCGGCGAATCCAGTCGTGAAACACCTGCACGCCATGATGGTCGAGGACCTTCTCCTCATTGCGAAGCAGGTCCGACCACTTGAGCGCCCAGAAGTCGTTGAACTCGGGACGCAGCAGAACGGCGTCGATGACGCGCTCGCGCTTGTCGGGCCGGGAGTCGGCCAGGAACGCCCGCGCCTCGCTGGCCGACGGCAGGACGCCGAGCGTGTCGAGATAGAGCCGGCGCAGGAAGACGTGATCGGCGCAGACTTCCGAGGGAAGCATGCGCAGCGCCCGCAGCCGGGCGAAGACGTGGCGATCAACGTCGTTGACCGGCGCGGGCGACTTCCAGACGAGATTGGGCCGGGCCGGCACGAACGCCAGCCGCACGGCCGTCTGCTGATCGAGATAGCGGACGAGAATAGTCGTCTCTCCCGAGCGGAGGGCGCGGACGAACCCGCTACCATCGACCGAGGCAACGTCGGTTGACGCCTCGTAAACGGCGAGGGGGGCAACGTCGCGTTTTCGGCCATCGGAGAAGGCCGCCTCGACGGTCAACTGGAGGCTGGACTCCGGTTCGAGGACGATGCGTTCGCGCGGCGTGACCGTGAGAGCCACAAGGACGGGGGAGCCGGGGGGATCCTGTTTCGCGCCCTGATGAACCCACTTGCTCAGGAGAAGGTATTCGAGCGAGGTGGGGCTGAAGCGTCGTCCTCCCTCGTGGGGAACGTCGGCCGAGACCTTGGCGAGCAGCAGACTGGCGGCCGGCTCGACGACGTTGACGCGCCGTCCGTGCATGTCGCGGGTGAGGGAGAGCCAATCGAAGCCGGCGTCCTCGCCGCGCAGCGACAGTTTGAAGCCATTCTTGCCGTTTTGATTGCCGTGACAGGCACCCATGTTGCAGCCGCCGCGCGATAGGACGGCCATCACGTCGTTGCGAAAGCTGATGTCGTCCGCGCGAGCGACGCTAGCCGGGAGCAGGAAGAAGCCGAGGATCATCGGGAGCAGACGTCGAAGCATGATCGCGGCCTGGAGGGATGGAGGCAGTGGCGTTTCGCAATGGGTCTATCATACGCCGAAGGCTGGGCCGCGAGCAACGGGCTGGCATCACGCTTCTCTCTCACGGATGCCAGGAGAGCCGGTCATTCATGGGTCGAGCCTGCGTAACAAATTAGCCCCTGACTTGATGGTACTCAACGTCGGTGCTTGGCCACGCCCCCGCTTCCCTCCATCAATTCGCCCGCTCGAGGACCCGTCGCCAGCGCTGCGGCATGGCCGTGAAAGCGGCCTGATAGGTGGCTTCCAGCGGCACCTGGACGCAGCCATTGGGTTCCAGGAAGAGCGGCATCTCGGGCAGCGAATCCCCGACGGCGAAAGGGCAGACATAGGCCCGCACCGTCAGTGCCGTCTCATACGCGGCCGCGGTAAGTGGCTGGCCCGAGGGAGGGACCACCGCTTTTCCGGCGATCTCTTCCCAGATGGCGGCATGGATACCATTGGGATCGCGGGGACCGGGGGGAAACAGATCGACGATGAGCAAGTGGACGCGCTGGTCGAGCAATTCGGCGGCCTTCTCGACAAACGAACGCATGGCGTTACGGGCAGCCTTGTTTACAGGAGAGACAATCTCGATCATCGCCACGACACGGTCGCCGCTCACATGGCGGACCGCGATCAGCGTCTGCTTGCGGCGATAGAATTCCATGTCCGTCTCGTCGAGGGGAGCAAGTTTCGGCTTCGCAATGAGTAATCCGGTCCCTCCTGCTGAAGTGGTGGGAGCGGTCGAATCGTCTTCCTCTTCAGGCGTTCCCTGGAGAGTCAACACATCCAGCCCGAACCCTGCCGCATGCTGTTCGGGCAGTGCGTAGTAGTCCGGGGGGAGAATGCCGGAGTTCAGCGTATTCGTGAGGGCGATCGAGTATTGTTGATGGAACGCGTGGAAGATCCCGGCATCAACGCGAGTCCAGTCATGAGCGGGCATGGTTTGTCCTCTGCATCCGGGCTTTCCGTGCATTATAGCCGGCCACTCCCCCAAACGCGGAAGCGGCGACCGCGTCCCGGTTGTTTTCGATAGCGGAATTGTGGCTTCCCTGCGTGGGGTGTACCATGTGCAGCTGTTTCACGAAAGCAAGTTGATCGCTGAAAGGCCGCTTCCCCTTTCTGGGGGAGGCCTGAGCAATGGCGAGCAAAGGAGCTGGCACGAAGGGCGTTGTCTCGCCGCGAATCTTCGACTGCGAATCGGTGGAGGTTCCGCCGGGGACGTAGAGCATTGCCGAGGTGTGCCTTTCCCGACTTGGGGAGGTATGCTTTTGAGGTCCTGTGCGGCGAGGAGTACTCCGGTGACGCCCTGGTGCGTATTCACCCGACTGAGGAGTTTGGGCCATGAGTGACGAGATTCGATTTGAGGCGACGCCGGAGACGGAGGGGCTGTGCAGCCTTCAGCCGACGATTATCGTTGACGTCGTCGTGCGGCATCATCCGCCTGGGACGCCCGCTCGGGTTCGCTCCGACCGCCCGCACCTGCCCCGCGGAGACGAGAAGTTGCCGCCTGGCGACGCTCTGCCCCGAAAGTGATCGTCGTCGCATCCGGCGGACTCGCAAGATGAGGGCAACGCGAGTGCCTTGACACGGTATCGGCTGACGAAGGTGACGGCCGACAGCATCGTCGATGCCGCTCACATTCATCAGTTTGCCCGTTTGGGGAACAACGATTCGCAAAACGGGCTGGCGTTGTGGAGGAACGTGCACTGACTGTTCAAAATTGGGCTGTGGACCGTGACAGACGACTGCTCTGGAGAAAGAAAAAGTAAGGGCGACTCAATCAGATTGGGCCGCCCCTGAGGTTCCCCTCCAGATTTTAACTGTCACTGGCATTTCGACCGGAGCATGAGCGACGGAGTCGCGGCAACTTGCCTTTCTTGCGCAGGTTCACGAGCCGTCGCATGATCGCCTGGGACTCCATGTTCACATCCCCGACAAGATCACGAACGCGGCTGGCGAATTCCTGAGTGAGTTCGCTGTTGCCGATGAACTGATCAGCCGGGATGCTGAATTCCTCGTAGGTCTGTGCCAGGACCGTGTCGAGTAGGATTGGCTTCATTACGCACCTCCCTTCTCGCCGACCTCCACGGGTTCACTGGTATCATCGCCCTCGGAGTGTTCACTTCCGTTCGCACCCGCGAAACTCTGGTGCTGTATCTCCTCCGAGTCTGCGAGCGCGTTCGTGGCTGCTTCCAGGCAGCCACGCGGCAGCTTGTTCGCCAGCCCATCCACCGCCCGCAGACGTTCGACATCGCGCGCGGTCAAGGGCAGGCCACCGACTGCCTTGACAATGGAGCCGCCCAACTCGATCACGTTGCCGCCCCGCGCAACGCCGGGGCCGACGCGCAGCGTCCCCTCCCACAGGGGGTTATCGCGAGACCAGTCGATTTTCGCGACAGCCTCGACGGCCCTATCCATCTCGGCGCGGCCCAGAACGACCTCGTGGCCGACCATTCCCATGACTGCGAGGCCGACGCTGTTGAGACACATGAAGGCGTCACGTTCCTTCTCGAAGTCGGTGCTGTCCGAGTCGTCCAGGATCTGGCGGAAGCAGGACACCTCTTCCGAGAGCTTGGAGAAGAAGTCGATCACCGCATCCCTCAGCCGGTCGTAATCCGGCCCACTCAGTTTCTCCGTGAGACGGCGCTGGGCGATGGCTGCACCCAAGCGAGTGTTACCGAGCAGCATGGCCTGAACCGCCGTCTTGATGTTCGAGAGACTGTAGATGTTCATCGAACCCTTGCGGATTGAAGGGCGCTTGAACTCGATGAAGGGTTCTGCGAAGATCGGGACGTTCTCGACCATATCCCGGACCAGCTTGGTGACCGGCTGGCGGTAGTCCATGTGGATCTTGATGGTCGGCTGGATTGCTGCCGTTTGCCCGAGATCGACGAAGTCCTGTTGCCTCTTCTGGCGGCGCGGCTCAATCATGACCATGGCCGGAATGCCCTGAGACGCGTGAGAGAGGGCTGGATCACCCTTCTTGATGCGATTCAGCACGGTGAGAATACGATGCTGGCCGTCCGTGACTTCGAGACGCACTCCGTAGGGAATCCACAGGGTTCCGAAGGAGACATCGATCTTGTCATTGATTTCATCCAGTTCGGCCGACAGGCTCCGGCGTTTTGTCTCGTCCCTGGACTCGCAGGCCTCCTGGTAGACGTCGTCGAATTTCTGGAGGAGACTATCGACTTGTTCGTCGTTGGCCTTGAATGCCACCTGGTGCGCGGATGCCGCGAGAACTCTGCCACCGAGGACGAACTCTGCCACTTGGTCGAGATCCATCTGGAGCCCTTGGGCGGGGGCATTTTTCCGGATTCGGAAGAGGCACGGGCAGGCGTGGAGGGCATGAAAAACCTGCCGGAGAACGCGAAAAGATGATCAACATTATGGCAAGACTCTTCGGACACGACCCATTTTCAAGAGTACTCGACCAGTGTTGATACGCGGCGATGATGCGGTGGGCGCAAGCCCCCTGGGCCATCACATCTTCTGGTCTTTCAGCAGGTCCGGGAAAGCAAGAGCGATGAGTTCAAGCAGGCGCGAAGCCCCCGCTCTGTCGAATCGAATCGCCTGTTTCACGTCGCCCGCCGCCTTGCCCTCTTCGGATGCGTAGGTGTCGAGTTGGAGATAGATGCTCGACTCGTAAAAGGCCGTGCAGGGTCGCCGGGCGTGGGTGGCCTGCGCGTTCGGTTTCGAGATGACTTCAATTTCATTGACCAGCGCCATTGCTTGACTCCTTGAGGACGATGATCCTGGGATGGCTGTTGCGGGGATTCCGCCCACTACTTACGACGCACCCATGCCTGCGTTGGTAAGCGCCATGACTTAAAATCAGCAAGAGGCAATGGCTCAGGGACCGCATGTGAGGGTGCTTCAAGGGAAAATTGGCCCATCAAGACTGGAGGGAGGCTCCGGAGCCTCATGTACTGCTCCGGTAGGAAAAGATCAGTTTGGCGAGATCCGCCAACAGATGCTGCTGTTTGGCGTGGGTCATGTCGTCCAGAAGGCCAGCAGCATGGAGCAGTCGGGCGATGCCGCCCATGACTACTTGGTCAATCTCGAACTCAGTAGTGTTCTGCGTGGTTCTCTTCCTATCTTCGTATCCTCTAACTACCTCTGCTGCGGAGCAGACAAGGTGATCCTCTACCTGGCCGACCTGCGGGCCTGACTTCAGACCGTCCGCGACCAGCGCGCTGCCGGCGAGCAGGACGACGGCCAGCGACAGGGTCGATCGACACATCATCACAGCACCT
>JBBRIK010000472.1:0-5322 GCA_038221045.1 Gemmatales bacterium | reverse complement strand
ACCTGTTCCAGCCGCTGTTCCTCGTCCGCGTCCTCGAGACGATCCTGGCCGGACGCGCGGCCGGCGGCGAATCGCTGAACATCGACGACGTGCTGGCTCGGCTCAACGACTTCGTCGGCTATCGGCCCATCGCCATTCTCGAAACCCGCCCGCGCGGCGAACCCTATCCGCACGAACGCCATCGCCCCGTACCGATTTACCTGCGCGGCATCGGCGTCGCCTGGGGCCGCTATCGTGCCGTCCTGTCCAAGGCCCTCGAGATCCTTCGCGACACCGATCCCGACCTGCTGCACGCCGCCCATCTCGACCTCGAATTGCTCGACGAACTTGCCGTCGATATACGTGCTTACGATCATGGCCATCCGGTCAATCGCCGGCCCAACTACGTCTTCGGCGAATGGGACCCGCACCAGATCGACAACAAGGGACACTATCGTCGCTACGTCGCTCGGCAGATCACCCTCGATGGCCTGATGTCCCGTCTCGATCAGACCAGCGACCGAACCCCCGACGAACTGCTCTTCGAGGCTGCCGCCGTCCTGGCCGGCACCATCCTCATGGCCACCGGCATTAGCGGCTGGGGGCCGGCGACGCATGACTCCTCCTCGACGCTCGCCGTCCTGATGCCGGGGATCGCTCGGTATCGCGATCAGTTCTACCAGCAACTTCTGCTGCGCATTCAGGGACCTCACGCCGAGCGCCTGCGCCATGACATGGAACTGACGCGCCAGCCCTTCGGCGGCGCTCGCCAGCATCTCAACGCCCACCTCGCACGGCATCGCGCGGCCCAGATGCAACAGCGCTACCTCGCCCTGCTCTTCGCCGAGATGGGCTATCCCGAGGCGAGCCGGGCCGAAGCGCGGCGCATTCCGACCGCGTCGGTCCGCTTTCTCAGCGAGGTCCTCAGCCGCATCTCGACCGGCCATCACGAGGCGGAACGAGGCCGGCTCCGCGAGGCGGCCGTCGTTCTGCCCGAGGTCGAGGACCTGATCCATCGCGGTATCGACTGCGGGGCGCTCGCGGACCCGTGGAACCTGCTCGGCTTTCAAGCGCTGTTTCCCCTGTCGCCCGCTCAGGAAGACAGCCTGCACGATCCGCGTCTGGACGAGTTGGTTCAGGTGATGGAGCAGGTGTTTCACCTCTACGCCCGGCTGTCGAGCGAGGCGGCGGCGCTGGGAGACAAGTCGCTCGCAGAGCAACTCGGAGAAGGGCTGCGCAATCTAGCCGGCTGGTGGGACCGCTTTGCGTCGATCGAGGTGAGCGAAGTGCATCGCGTTCACGGCGAGGAGGCGGCCTCGTCGGCGGAACACGTCGCCACGGCCCTCGGACGCTGGCACGAGCGCGGCGAGGCGACGGCCGACCTCGCCTTCTGGAAGTCGCATCTGGATACGCTCCGCACGCCCAAGGCCTATGCCCTCGTCGTCGATGCCCTGCTCCGCAAACAGGACTATCGGGCCGCGATGGCCCTGCTGGTCAACTGGGTCAGCCAGGCCGACGAGGTGCCGCTGGAGGAAGGACCACACTCGTTCCAGCATCTCGTCCTGCGCTGGCTGCTCGGCGCGACAGGGGCCGGCGAGCCACAACAGCGCGACTTCGGCCTGGTGCAGAAGTTCTTCGATTACCTCGAAGCCAATGCCGAGGAACTGTGGACCATACCCGTCCTCGATGTGCCTGAGCCAGGCGAGGAAGGCGGAGATCGCGAACTGTTCTCCGCCGCCTATGAGGACGTCACCTATCAGGACAGCACCGACGACAACGAGGAAGGGAGCGTGGCGGGGACTCGCGAAAGCGAGCCGCTCAACCTCGAAGTGGAAGGGCCTCGCCTCGAACGCTGCCTGCACTTCCAGGCGACGCTGGCCCGGCTGTGGGGCATCGCGGCTCGCGCGGTGGCGGGCGACCGCTGGTCGAACGCGGCACCGGCGCAGGGCATGGAACTGACGACGGCAGTCTGGCGCGACACCGCCCAGGATCATTTGCGGCAACTGCTCACCCTGCTCGACGCCATCCAGACGCATCCGATTCCGTTGCCGCAGGGGACCTACGAATCGCTGGTCGAGTTCGATCGGCGGCGAGTCTTCAAGGAGCAACTTCTCTATACGGCGATCGGCACCTGTCTCGACATGACGCTTGCCGCCGGCGCGCTGACGGGCGCGTCGGGCAGCGAGGACCACAATCTCTCCTACCTACCCCCCTGGGGGCCGATCGCTCTGCGGCTCGAACGATCTCTGTTTCGCGGCGAGATCGAGGCGGCGAAGAGGACGCTGGCCGAGTTCCTCGAACCCTTTCGCGAGGAGTCGCTGCTCTTCACTCCCCTGAGCGACGGCGGGCAACCCAGACAGATCCTCCGTCTGCGAGTGGTCCAGGCGATCTTGCGGGTGCTGCTCCTGAACCTGCCTCGCCTCGGTTTGCTGCGCGAGACGTTCGAGCTGCTGCGTACGGCGCGCGGCATGGAACAGGCGCATCCCACCGCGGGCCGAGGCGTCACCGAGTTCAGCCAGTACTTTCAGGCCGGCTTCACCGAGGCCGTCGAGACGGTCGTCGGGTCGAGCGCCAACTGGGGTCCGGAGTTCGACGACGGCAAACTCGTCGTCCTCCTCGAACGGTTGACGGGGCCGTGTCTGGCCCTGTGGGTCGAGCATAGCCGAACCGTGCAGATCTCGTCGCTCGAATCCATCACCAGCGAGGAAGAGTGGACGCGGCTGCGCGCCTTTGTCCAGCGCTATGGCAGCGATCTGTTTCACGCCCGTTTCATGACGCTGGCCAACCTGCGCGGCGTGCTGCATCGCGGCGTCGAGAGCTATCTCGAGTATCTGCGCGAGGAGGCCGACCCGGTGCGTCCTGTGAGGCTGACGGTCGAACTGGACCGCGTCATCCCGCGCGCTGACGCCGTCCGCCGGCTCGAACTGGTCCTGCGCGTCGTGGCCGAGAATTACGAAGAATACAAGGACTACAACGCGACGACGAGCCAGTCGGACTACGGCGAGAACCTGCACGTCCTGCTCGATTTCCTGCGCCTGAAAGTCCTGTACGAGCGCAAGGCGTGGGAGTTCAGGCCGCTCGTCCTGGTTCATGAGGTGCTGGCGCGTCGCGGACGCCGGACGGCCGCGGTCCTGTGGGAGCGCTCCCTGACGCGGAGGACCGGTGAGCTGGCGCGGCAGTTTCTGGGCCAGTTCGCGGACCTGGAGCGCGCACGCGGAGTGCGTCTGAACACCGTCGGCGATCGGCTCCAGGAGCGGTTCGTCAAGCCGCTGGCTCTCGATCGCCTGCGCGCCCTGGTGGAGCCTGCTATCCAGGAGAGCCAGCAAGGAGGCTCCGCTCCTTCGTTCCTGCGCTTGCAGGAGGAACTGGGAGCGTACACGGCGACGCCGACGGGGGTCGGGCTGGATGTGCCCGCCTGGCTGCGTTCACTGGAGGCGGAGGTCCATCGCGTGCTGGGGACGCGCTCGACGCTGGCGGTGCTGGCCGAGGGGTTCGCTCATGTCGAACGCCGGCAACTCACGCTCGACGAACTCAAGCGCCAACTCGAAGAGTGGGAACGCTCGACCTCGACGTAGGCCTACTTCCTGTCCGCGTGTAGTGACCAGTGCGAGCGGGGCGTGTAAACGCCACGGTGTGCTCGAACCAGCGGGGCGGTTACACGCCCCGCTCGCCTAACAACAAACCTATCCTCATTGGGTTCAAGAGAGGGCGCTTTACAGACAGCGCTTTACAGGAGACAATCTCCCAGACGACCGGGGACGTTCGTCCGCCGCTCGGCTGGCAGAGCAAGGTGACCTCATGAGCGTCCTCCCCGATCCCGGCGTGCTGCGCAAGGCTGCCTGGCGGCTCCTGCCCCTGTTGTGCCTGCTCTATATCTTTAATATCCTCAATCGTTCCAACGTCGGCTTCGCAGGCCTGACCATGCAGAAGGACCTCGGCATCAGCGAGGCCGCGTTCGATTTCGGCTACGGCATCTTCTATTTCGGCTATCTCGCGTTCCAAATGCCGGCTAACTTGCTGCTGCCCCGCGTTGGCGCTCGCCGCTGGATCGCCCTTCTGCTGATCGTCTGGGGAATGGTCTCGTCCGCCACGATGTTGGTGACCGGCCGCGCGACCCTGTATACCATGCGGATCCTTCTCGGGGTGGCCCAGGCGGGGTTCTTTCCCGGCATCATCCTCTATCTGACCTACTGGTTCCCCAATCGCGAGCGGGCTCGTGTGATCTCCTTCTTCATGATGGCCAATGCCATTGCCGGCGCCGGGGGCAACCCTCTCTCCGGCGCGATCATGCAACACCTCAACGGCGCTGCCGGGCTGTCGGGCTGGCAGTGGCTCTTCCTCCTTGAGGGCCTGCCGACGGTCCTGCTAGGCTTTGTCGTCCTCCTCTTCCTTCCGGATCGGCCCGAGCGAGCCGGCTGGCTGTCGGCGAATGAGCGCGACTGGCTCCGAGACCGCCTCGGGCGCGAAGAACAAGCCCGCCAGCAGCGCGACGGCGGCAACCTGCTTCGCGCCATGACCGACTATCAGGTCTGGCTGCTCATTGGTGTCTATGTCACGGTCGCGGTTGGAGCCAATGCCGCTGGGGCGCGCTTTCCGAAAATGATCAACAGCTGGTTCGCCGGCGAGAACGAGGGTACCATCGGCCTGCTTGCGGCCGTGCCGCATCTCTGCGCCATCGTGGGGATGACGCTCATCAGCATGAACTCCGATCGGACGGGAGAGCGGCGCGGCCACGTTTGCTTCTCGGCGCTGCTCGCCGCCGCCGGCTGGCTGTTGGCGGCGCGCGCGGACTCGTCCTGGCTGGCACTGATCGGACTCTGTCTGGCGCAGACGGGGATGATGAGCATGCTGCCCTGCTTCTGGGCCATGCCGACGGCGTTTCTGAGTACGGCGGCGGCGGCCGGCGGCATCGCCCTGATCAACTCGGTCGGCAACATCGGCGGCTTGCTGGGACCGAATATCCTGGGGAAGTACGGCCTCGAAGCGATGGCGAGCATTCTGGCCGTGGGAGGACTCCTTGTGCTGACGGTGCGGCGCGAAAAACGCGAGGGTTAGCCGTGACGCGAAGTCTTCGGAGCGGAGCGCGAGGCGCGATGGCGCTGTGCACGCTCCGCTCCGAAGACTTCGCGTTGCGGCTAACCCTCGAAGACGCCTTTCTTGCTCGCGTCGGAGCAACAGGTGGGGCCTGCACCCCTTGTTCGCGACGGGTGTGATTGGGAATCGTAGGTAAAGCTCACGCAGCCAAAGCCCAGAATGCATCCCAAGCGGCGGTGCCGCTCTGATACAGGGCCCGCAACGGCGCTACCTCGGCCGCTCCGTCTTCGAGCCAGCGCATCCCGCTTC
>JBBRIK010000471.1:0-5325 GCA_038221045.1 Gemmatales bacterium | reverse complement strand
GTCTGAACAAGTAGTAGGGGTGCGGGGCCGGCCATGATCTGTCCGAGTCAGTCCGGCGATACAGGGTGGCCCAGGGCATGCCACCCGGAGTGCGAAGGGTCTCGATGTTCTGGAGGTCCGGGAATAGATCGCCCAGCGGTTCTCTGGAGGCATCGCCAGGCGAGACGAACTCCTTATCGCGTTCGGGATGGATGAGAAAACGGCCCCTGGAGTCAGCGAGGTAGGTCAGCGCTCGGGCGTCGCGGCGCAGGGACTGAGCCAGCGGTGAGAAATCCATCGTCAGGACGATGCAGCCGGCATAGCGCCGCCCCTCCGCAATGGTGACGAAGAGCGGCAGGCCGGCTCGAATGACCGGAACAGGCCGGCTCTCGAGTTGAGCGTCTTCGTCGCTGATCACAGGGGAGAGATGGATTTTCCCTGCTTGTCGTTCATCCGTCAGACCAGGAAAGTAGCGAGCGAGACGGCCTTCGTTGCGGACCTTGACCCGCTCGCGTTGCGCGCGGAGGGGAGGGCGTTCGCTTCCGGTGGAGGGCAGGAATTCGGCCTGAAGCAGCTGCGGTTGTCGCTGGAGCGCGCGCTCCAGGTGCCTCTTGACCAGCGGCTCGAAGTCTCGTTGACGGGAGAGTTCGGCGCGGAGCAAGTCCTGTAGTTCGGCCTGGCCAGCCTGTCGCTGGGCCTCATCGCGGAGTGCGTCGAGAGAGGCAAAAAGCTCTTCGCCGCGAAGCAGTGTCTGATCGACGAGGCGGGCGCGGGCCTCGCGCTGAAGGTTGTCGTGCGACCAGCGATTGAGCCACCACGCGACAACGAGGCCGGTGCCAACGATCAACACCGAGGCCAGCAAGCCCAGCTTGGCGCCGATGCCAAATCTCATACCGAGAACCTTGAGCCAGAGAGGGCGAGCGACATGCTCGCATGGGCATTATCCTAGCAGACGTGAGGATGGGATGCGCCGGTAATCCACCGGCGAACAGCCCTCCCATGACAGGCAGGTCAACCGATGCTCACTGACTCGCCTCGCGCCGGGACGCCGACGTCGTCGAAGCCATTGTCTTGCAAGACTCCAGCGAGGCCCCGCGCTGCCTCGGGTTCCCCATGTACAAGGCGCACCTTGCGGGTGTCCGCGGCTAGAGGTCCGAGGTAGGCCAGCAGATCGGCGCGGTCGGCGTGGCCGGAGAAGCCGTTCAACTCGAACACCTCGATCCACTTGTTCCAGCGCTTGCCCTGAAACCAGACCGTGCCGCCCTTCTCGAGCAGTTTCTTGCCGAGGCTGTCCGGCGACTGATAACTGACCAGGACCAGACTGGCGCGCGGATCGTCGATGTGCTTCCGCAGGTGCTTGACGATGCGTCCGCCGTCGCACATGCCACCCGAGGCGACGACGATGCACGGACCCCGGCGTTCCTCCAGTTCGTCGCTCTCCTCCGGGCCGCGCACGAAGGTCACGTCGCCATCGCCTCCAAGCGGGGGGCGCGGAAAGCTCTCGGGATAGCGCGCGTGGACTGCGCCAATATCGATGGCCAGGGGGCTATCGACGAACACCGGGATGTCAGGCAGCAGCCCATCGGCCTTCCAGCGGCAGAGATAGTGCAGCACCAGTTGCGTGCGGCCAAGCGAAAAGGCGGGAATGAGAACGACGCCTCCCTCATTGGCGCTGCGGTGAACGATGCGGGCCATCGCCTCGGCCATGCGGTCGCCATGCTGATGCAGACGCGAACCATAAGTCGATTCGCACACCAAAACATCGCCGGCTGGCACGGGAGAGGCGTCGAGCAGGAATGGCAAACCGCGCCGGCCAAGGTCGCCCGTGAAAGTGAGCGTGACGTCGCGCCTCGCTCCCGGCAGCGTCAAGGAGGTCATGGCCGAGCCGAGAAGGTGGCCGGCGTCGGCAAATCGCAGGGACGCCTGCCGCGCGATCGGAATCGTCTCTTCATACGGGACCGCGATACACTGACTGATCGTCTGCCGCACCCATGATCGAGCGGTCGGCTCTCTCAGCTCCGGTTCATCGCGCAGTCTGCGCATGAACTGTTCATCTTCGTCCTGAATGCGGGCGGAGTCGCCGAGCATGATGGCGGTGAGATCGCGTGTCGCGGCTGTGCAGTAGATGGGGCCGTCGTAGCCCTGGCGAACGAGATGGACGAGGTTGCCGCAGTGATCGATGTGGGCGTGGCTGAGCACGACGGCATCGAGCGAGGAGGGCGGGAATGGGAATTCGACCTCGGTGCGGCCGCGCTGCTTTTTCCCAAGCCGGGCGATGCCGCAGTCCAGAAGGATGCGTTCGTCGCCGGCCTCGACAAGGTGCATGGATCCGGTAACGGTCTGTGCGGCACCGTAGAAGGTCAAAGTTGGATTCGTGACGCCGCAGGCGGGTTGCATGAGCATACACGCATTATACGGCTCGCGGGCCACATGGGGACGTCATCCCTCCAATGGCACCCAATCGCGCGTGTCGAAACGGCAGTGCGGCGAGACGGCAGGGACCGACGCCGCTTCCTGGTACGCCTCGCGGCAAGGGGCGACGATGCGCTCCAGTTCCTCGGGCGAAAGCCGGCCTTGCTCCCGACAGAACATCAGGTCCGCCTGCCCCGGCACCTTTACCGCCTGAACGTGCGGCATGAGTTTCTTCGCCTCCTCGCCGTATTGCTTGCCCGCATCGCTGGCCGGAATCAGCAGAAAGGTCATCTCGGGTTCCTCCTCGATCACCGGGGCAGTCCCCTGAGCCTTCCGCACCCCGCTGCCGGCCATCTGACGCACCTTCATGTCTCGACGGGTCAAGGGGGCGGCCGCCTCCAGGGCCCGTTTCATGTGGCGAGCCAGCACGTCCGGATCGCCCAGCGCCTGGGCCATTTCCACCTGGGCGACGTCCGTCACCGGCAGATACTGAGCCAGACACGCCGCCGCCCGGTCGAGCAGTGGGCTGATGAACTGGCGATGCAAATCGTGAGCGGCGAAAGCCGCCTGGTTCAGTCCGCCGCGCGGGGTCAACACCCCTTCTTGCAACGCCTGATCCACACTCGCCCAGTGATCCGGCGACAGCGTCGCGACGAATTTCGCCGCGGCTCGCTCCAGTTCCTGTTCGCCCTCCGGCAAGACAACCTGAGTGGTCGAGGAAACGCGCGACACCTCCCAGAACATGGTCAGCGAGGCCATCGGCGTCGGGCTATCGGTGTCCGGCGGCGGGGTCAGTGTGCTGGAAACGTCCTCCTCGCGCCACTCTCCCTCACTCATCCCCGGCGGCACATTGAGAACGTCGCGCACATTCCGGAGCCGCTGCCGCAGCAGGGACAGGTCGCGCAGCCGGTCGCGCAGCCGGGCGGTCAAGGCGTGGTAGAGATGTTGCAGGATCGATGCGCTATCCTCCGCGAGGCACTGGCGCGCGAAGGCGGCCATCAGGTCGAGGAAGACACGCAGAAACCGCTGCGGACGCCAGGTCAACCAGCGGAACGCCCCGCCGGTCGTGCAGCCTTCCAGCGCTTCCTGCATCTTGATGCGCGCCTGTTCGGCGCGAGCCGCCTGGTCCTTGATGCGGCCCTCCTGCTCCCGCGCCGCCTGGGTAAAGTGTTGCAGCAGGCGCTGGAACAGCCCCTCGCCGGCAGCCAGCCGGGTGCCGGGCAGATCCATCAGTCCCGCTGCGGAGGCGCTGAGCTTCTGGTCCCACTCCTCCGCCAACTGCGAGCAAGCATTCTCTAGGGCGCGGTTGAGCCGGCTCTTGCGCTGGGAGGTGCCGACCGTGACCGTCAGCGCTCCCGTTCCACTCTGGACGCCGGACCCGAGCCAGTCGCGCACCCGGCTGAGGGCCTGCGTCGCCCACGCGGACGGATTGTCCGGCCCACCGTACTGCCAGCACTGCTCCTCGAGAGTGGCCAGCACCTGGGCCAGCGCCTTGTCCGGCGGCATGCCTTCGAGGAATTTCGTCGCCAGTTCTTCCATCCGGAGCGTCAACGATGCCGGCTGCAATCCCGGCTCGGCCAGCACGCGGGCAAAGGCCGCGTCCACCTCGCTCGTCGAACGTGGCTGGAGCGTGCCGCGCGAGCGTTCTCCGCCCCAGGTCTCCCGCTCCCCGTTCTCCTCGTCCGTCCACTGCCCGACGAGTCGGGACAGCGACTCGCGAGCCGCCACACGCAGCAGCAGGCCGCGCGGGAACCAGACCGAATGGGTGCCGAACGAACGGAAACTCACGCCCGCTCCCGTCCATTCGCCGCGTACGGGCTGCCGGGCGGTTTCGAGGCGCGGCCCCAGCGGTGTAATCAGGTCGTGGAACAGATAGCTTCCCGCATGCGCGATCAGGTCGTGCCGCGCCTCGGGAGTCCGCTCGCGCTGGGTCATCAGATAGACAGCGTCGAAGGGAGCGCCTTGTTCCACCTGACGCGGATCGTCCGGGCCGTACTGGGCCGTGAACGAGGCCACGCCCTCGGCGTAATGATTGATCTCGGTCAGCGTCGCATAGAGGTTCGCCTGCTCCAGAGACGGGGTGGCGGGGTCCTCCGGCGCGCCGCAGAACAGGAAAGCATTGAGACGCGATTCGCCATGACGTTGCTGCCGGAGCACCCGCCGCAGCGTGTAGGCCAGATCGACGAGGTAGCCGGACGCACCCCCTGAAGCCGAGGCGAGTACGACGATGCGTGGTGTCTGATCGCGCAGCGCCAGCCCCGTGTTGGCAACGCTCTGATACAGAGCGTCGGGATGCGTGACGGAGGCTAGCTCGCGCTTCAGGCGAGTGACCAGACGGAGATAGTTGTCGGAGAAGGCGAGCCGTCCGAGGGCGCGTGAGCCTTGGGTTTGCAGGCTGCGCGGCAGGCTGTAGAGCTTCTCGCGCGGCAGCCATTCGCTGACCTGATCGAGTTGCCGCCGGCGATAATGGGCCATTTGCTGCAAAGGAAGGTGCAGGACCTCTGCCGGCTGGAACGCAATCTCCGGCGCGCCGCGCTGAGCCACGGCCAGGGCTTCCTTGTCCGAATCGACGTAGAGGAAACGCACTAGCGGCAGCTTGTCCACTCCGCCGAAGCGGTCGAGGAATCGGCAACGGAGTTCCATGAGTGCCCGGCGTCCCAGGCTGCCGAGGCCGAGGACCAACGTCGGCCGCAGTGTCCCCGACTGGGGCAGCGCCGCGGTGATGCCCAGTTCGGAAACCTGTTCGAGGGCCTGAAGGATTCGGCCCGACAACTCGACTTCTTCGAGGTCCGCCGGAACTCTCCCCCGCCGCACGGGTATTCCCGCCAGGTCGTCGTTGGGAACCTGTTCGAGGACGATGTCCTCCATCGTGTCGGCCATCGTCTTGGGCCGAAGGTGCCTCCGGTCGCCGCCGGCACCCTTCTTGCCAAGGTT
>JBBRIK010000470.1:0-5328 GCA_038221045.1 Gemmatales bacterium | reverse complement strand
ATGAGCCGGCCGCGCGCGGCCTCGGTTCGGGCGCGGGCGACGGCGAGATCGGGATGATTCTCTTCCGCCATGGCCAGGAACTGATCGAGTCCGAGCGGATCGCTTTCGACAACTTCCTCGGCGGGACCGAGCGCGGCGGTTTGCACGATCGCCGATCCGCTCTGCTGGTAGGACATCGCGGGGATGATGCAGCCGGCCGGCAGCAGCCCCAGCGCTCCCAGCAGCGCCAGGCGGAACACTCGTTTTGTTCGGGTTGATCGCATGTGTGTTCCCGTCTTTTCTTGCCGCTCGCGGCTTAGCAGTGAAGCCCGCTAAGCCGCAAGCGGAGCGTCCTCTTCTGCCGTGGTCTCGACCTGCCCCAATCGTTCGTACAGCACCGGCAGCACAATCAGGTTGAGCAGCGTCGAACTGCACAGGCCGCCGAGAATGACTACCGCCATCGGATACTCGACCTCGTAGCCTGGTTTGCTGCCACTGAGCGCCAGCGGCAACAGGCCGAGACCCGCGGCCAGGGCCGTCATCAGGATCGGTCCGATGCGCTCCTCCGCTCCCCGCAGAATCAACTCGCGCCCAAAGGGCAGGTTCTCGCTCCGCTGCAAATGCCGATAGTGACTCACGAGCATGATGCCGTTGCGAGCCGCGATGCCAAGCACGGTGATAAAGCCAATCAGCGATCCCAACGACAGCACGCCGCCGGCAAGGTAGGCCGCCGCGACGCCGCCGATCAGCGCGAACGGCAGCGTCAGCAACACCAGCAGCGTCAGCCGAAACGAGCGGAAATCGAGATAGAGCAACAGGGCGATGCCAAGAATGGCCAGGCCGCTGACGGCCAGCAGTTGCTGCTGATTCTCGGCGCGGGCCTGATATTCGCCGAGGAACTCGACGCGATAGCCCTCCTGCTGCAACGGCGCGACACGCTCCTTGATCTGGCGGACTACCTCGCCGAGATCGCCGTTGACGTTACAGGTGACGTCGATGCAGCGCGACGCCTTGTCGTGGCGGATGGTATTTGGTGCATTGACGAGACGCAACTGGGCAATCGCGTCGAGAGGGACGGTCGCCTTGCCGTCGGCCGTCTTTCGGCCTGGAGGCAACTCGATTTCGAGGCGGCGCAGGTCCTGCAAGTTCTTGCGAATGTCGGGATGGCCCCAGACGACGAGGTCGAACGCCTTCTGATCGCGATGCACCTCGCCGACCTTGACGCCGTTGATGAGTGTGGCAACGTCGTCCACCACGGCACCCGGCGTCAGGCCATAGGCAGCGGCGCGGTTCAGATCGAGAGAGAGTTGCAGTTGCGGGACCAGCACCTGCGATTCGACCCGCAAATCGATGATGCCCGGTACGGATTCGACGGCCGCCCTCACGTCCTGGGCCTTCTGGCGCAGCACGGCGAGGTCTGGGCCATAGATTCGCATGACAACGGCTGCGCCCGCTCCGCTGAGCACTTCCTTGATGCGCTCCTGCAGGTAGGTCAGCAGATCGTGATCGAAGCCGGGATGACGGTTCATCACCGCCTCGATTTTCTTCTTCGCGGCGGCGTAGTCGCCATAGTCGTCGCCGAGACTGATCCACAACTCGGCGAAGTTCGGGCCGACGACTTCCTCGCCGACCTCGGCTCGCGCGATGTGCGAGCCAAACTCCTTGACTGCCGTTTCGGTCCGCAATTCCTTGCTGACCGTCTTGATGTCGTCGCGCATCACGGCGATGCCCGTGCCAGGCTTCGAGACCCAGTGCATCAGGAAGTCCGCTTCCTGGAACTGCGGCAAATAGGCCTCTTTCAGCAGCGGATACAGGACTGCCGCGCCAGCGAACAGGAGGCCGAGCGATCCGAGCGTCAGCAGGGGATGGTTCAGGCACGGAGGCAGGAGCCGGCGATAGATGCCGCGGATTCCGCGGACCAGCGGCGACTCACTTCGTTTCGCGGCGGCGCGGGGCAACAGGATCAGCGACAGGGCCGGGGTCACCGTCAGGGCGACGACGAGGGACGCGAGGATCGACAGGATGTAAGCGAGAGCCAGGGGGCGGAAGAACGCTCCCGCCACGCCGCCGAGGAAGAAGATCGGCAGACAGACGAAGACGACGATGAAACTGGCGTAAACGACAGCGCTACGCACTTCGAGCGAGGCATGATAGACGACGGAGAACGCCGACGCTGGGTTGGCGAGCAGACGGTTCTGCCGCAGCCGGCGCATGATGTTCTCGACGTCGATGATCGCGTCATCGACCACCTCCCCGATGGCGATGGCGAGACCGGCCAGGACCATTGTGTTGAGCGTGCCGCCGAGCCGATTGAGGATCACGACGGCGGCGAGCAGAGACAGCGGAATAGCAGTCAGGCTGATGACGGCCGTGCGCCACTCGAACAGAAAGGCGATGAGGATCAACGTCACCAGGCCGCAGCCAATCAACATGGCCACCCGCAGATTGCTCAGGGCCAGTTCGATGAACGAGGCAGGTCGGAAGATGCGCGTCGTCATCTCGACGCCGGCCAGGGTTGGCTTCAGAGCGTCAATGGCCTTCTCGACGTCCTGTGTCACTTTCAGCGTGTTGGCCCAGGGATACTTCTCGATGACGACCAGCAGACCCGCCTCGTCGTTGACGACGCCCTCGCCGATGGGCGGAGGATTGCCTGTCGTGATATCGGCCACCTGGCGGAGCAAGATCGGCTGGCCGTTGCGATGCGCGACGGCTGTCTCGCCGAGATCGGCCGGCTGATCGATGCGAGTGGTGTATTGCAGGGCGAGGCGCTGATTGGGCGTGTCGTGGAAGCCGGCGCTGGCGTAGACGGAAGACTGGGCCGCGGCTCGCTTCACCTGTTCCAGCGTGACGCCGTGGTCGCGCAGGTCGGCCGGCTTCACCAGCACCTGATACTGGCGCGGGTGCATGCCATACGTCGAGACATTGGCGACGCCGGGGACCGCGAGCAGACGCGGCTCGACGACCCACTTCATGATGACGGAGATGTCAGTCTGCGTCAGCAGCGGCTCGCCAGGTTGCAGTTTATCCTTCGCTTTCGGCGTCAGGCCGAGTTTGAGGACGCGGCTGGTGGAGGAGAGCGGGGGAAGAACCTGGGGGGCCTTCGCCTGCTGCGGCAGACGCGAGGCGGCGACGGCGACGCGCTCGGCCACGATTTGCCGGGTCTGGAAGAGATCGCTGCCGCGCTCGAAAAGGATCTGCACCGACGACAAACCCTGGACCGACTTCGAGCGCAGCGTCGTCATACGCGGCAGGCCATTGACGGCGCTTTCGAGAGGAATCGTGACGAGGTTCTCGACCGCCTCGCTCGACATTCCTGGCGCCTCGACCTGAATTTCCACCAGTGGAGGAGCGAATTCAGGGAAAACGTCGAGAGGAGTGCGCAGAGAATCCACGATGCCGACGGCGAGCAGGACGCCGGCGAGAACGACGACGGCGGCGCGAAAGGACAGGGCTGTGTGAACCAGACGTCCGAGCATGACTGCTCCCCTCGTGTAACCGCTTGCGGCGTGGCGGAAGTGTCCGCCACGCCGCAAGCGGCTCAATCGTCGTCGTCCAGGTCCTGCTCCGCGACCCCACCGGGCGGTTTGTGGAACTCACGGCTGAACAGGGCCGCCGCTCCCGCAATGACGACGCGCTCGTCTTTCTTGCATCCCGGACGAATCACGACGTCGCTGCCGCGCGAAGCGCCCAACTCGACGCGCCGCCGTTCGTAGGTGTCGTGTTTCGCGTCCTTCGGCGTGCGATCCAGGTAGATCCAGGCGCCGGCGTAGGCGTCAAAGACGACGGCCGAGTAAGGAACGACCGTCTCCTCACGGCTGTCTCCCAGCGGCACGAAGACAGTGACCATCTGATCCTTGAACAGGTTCAGACCCAGCACGCCAGGTAGTTCGTAGAGCAAATCGGCCGTGTGGCGGTCGGGATCGATGGCCCGCACCAGCGAGAGAGGCTTCGCTCGCAATCGTTTCTCACGCGCGGAGCGCAAGACGACATCCGCCTCTTTTCGGCGATCGACGCGTGCCAGGTCCTGCTCCGCGACCGGCACCCGCAGCCAGAGTGTCGAGAGGTCCGCGACACTTGCCAGCGGCGTACCCGCCGAGACGTACTGCCCCGGCGTGACGGAGACGCTCAGGATTCGTCCCGTCCGAGGCGACTCGATCGTTTGCGGAGGCAAGCCCGACTTGCCTTTCCCCTGCAGCGCGAACAACTTCTGCCTGTCCGTCGCGGCGGCAAGGTCTTCCTTGGCGTAAGCCAGGCGAGCGGCCGCCTGTTCGAGGTCTTGCTGGCCGCGCAGTTTCTGCTCGTGCAGGTCCTTGATGCGGGTGTACTCACTGGTGGCGGCGCGGAAGCTTTCGCGCGCCTTGGCGATGTCGTTCTCGATGCCACGTTTCAGCGAGGCGAGTTGCACTTGCTCCAGCGGCGGGACGACCGGTTCCAGCTCGAATAACTCCTGACCCTTTTCGACTTCAGCGCCGGGAACGAGCGGGACTTTACCCTGGCGGATGATGCCGGGGACGGGCGCGGTCAGCGTGACGTCGTCGCCCTGCTTCGGCACGACCCAGCCGGTGCGCTCACGGGATTCCTGAACGCTCTCAAGGCGGGCAGGTTCGGTGCGGATGCCGAGGCTGTTGCGAGCCTCGTGCGAGAGTGTCGTCTTCGACAGGTCGCTCTCGGTTTTCGGCTTTTCGCCGGCGGGTGGCGTGGGAGCCGGCGCGCGACCGCAGCCCGCGACGATCAGCAATCCCAGCGCCAGCCCTCGCAATCGAGGCAAGACAGAGAACACGGCGTCCTCCTTCAGAAACGAGACGCCCGAGGTTGATTAGTATTTCAAGGGACGATGGATATAGCGTCGTCTCACTTCTGGGACAAGGGCGCTTTTTGGTTCGAGTCTTACTTGCCGCTTGCGGCTTTGCAATCAGCCCGCTAAGCCGCAAGCGGCAAGAAATAGGCAGACCCGATTTCGCCACTCCGCATTGACCCCACCCGAACACGCCAGTACAGTCCCGCCCTCTGCGAATGGAGTGATTCACGCGGCACGAGGAGGATTCTGACCCATGCACTGGCGAACCCTGGCGGGCGTGTTGATGCTGCTGGCTCCGATCTCGGCCCTGCAGGCCAAGGGGCACCTGCTGCAAGAGAAGCTCGCCGCCGGCGACTGCTTCCGCGTCGAACTGAGCATGAAGCTTGACGGCACCATGCACTTCAAGCGCGGCGAGAAGAAAACCCCGACGCCGCTCAAGGCATCGGCGACGCACAACTTCACCGAGCGCGTCCTTGCCATCGCCAAGGACGGCAGCGCCGAAAAGAATGCGCGCGTTTATGACGCCGCCAAGGCGACGATCCAGGTCGGCC
>JBBRIK010000469.1:0-5336 GCA_038221045.1 Gemmatales bacterium | reverse complement strand
GAACTTCATGCCGCTGTAGTCCGTGTGATAGCCGGCCACCAGCTCCTGCTCGCACTCCGGTAGATCGAACGGTACCCGATTGCACTCCGCGAAGACGGCCGTGATGAACAGGATGCCCGCCAGCGGCTGATAGACGATCAGCCACATGCCCCCGCCTCCCGAGGGTGTTTGAAAATCGATAATTCGTTCCAGGTTGAGCGAGCCGGCGAGGACCGCCGCTCCCAGGATCGACATGCCCATCGGAATCTCATAGCTGATGAGCTGAGCGCTGGCCCGTAGCGAGCCGAGCATCGAGTATTTGTTGTTCGACGACCAGCCGCCAAGGATGATGGCGTAGATATTCAGACTGCCCAGCGCGAAGACGTAGACAATGCCGATGTCGAGTCCCGGGGCGACGACGAATTGATACTTGTGGTCGAATTCCTTCTTGGCCTCCGCGAACTGCGCCTCCGAGTCCGCGGCCTCGCGGACCGTCGGCTGCCAGCCGCGCAGCATCGCCGGTGGCGGGGCGCTGGTCGGACCAAACGGCACCACGGCGAAGGCCATCAGGGCCATGATGAGAGCGATCGACGGAGCGGCGAGATAGAAGAAACGATCGACGCCCGTCGGGATCACTCCCTCTTTGAGGAGGAATTTCAGGCCATCGGCGATGGGCTGGAGCAGTCCGAGAGGGCCGACGCGATTGGGGCCCTTGCGATCCTGCACCCAGCCCGCGACCTTGCGTTCGAGGAAAGTCAGATAGGCGCATATCCCCAGCACCACGCCGAGAACGACGACGATCGTAAGGAGCGTCCAGACGATGTGGAAGTTGTTGATGTACAGATCGTCCATCGAGTCGTTCCCTGTGTTGGTTAGCCGCGACGCTCCATCAGATCGAGGAAAACCTGTCCGTCCGTTCGCACCTCGCCTGCCGGCGTCACGCCGCGATGAATCGCCTGAGCGAGTCCCGCGTGATTGACGAACGTGCCGTCCTTCTCCGCAAACGATGCCGCCGGCACAATGTATTTCGCCGCGCCGCTGATCGCTGACGGCTGCAGATCGTGGACTACAATCGACGGCACCCGCTTGATCGCCTCGACCTCGCCGGCATTGAGCCAATCCGGCTCGCGCGGCGGATAGCCCGCGGCCAGGTAGACCGCCTTGAGGCGATCGTTGCCGGCCTCATGCGTGACGTCGCTGAACTTGATGACGTCGCCCTGGAAGTGACGCAACACCTCCTCGACGCCGCGCCGATTGGGGCACTTCTCGGCCCGGATCGTGAACCGCACCGGCTCCGCCGGCCGGCCTCGACGATCCTTCGGATAAGTGTCATCCTCGCCGACGACCGGGACCGGACCCAGCGCGAGCCGAACTTCACCGGACAATCCCTTGGCGTACTTGGCCAGCAGATACGCTTCCTCGCAGGTCAGAAACGGCGACAGCACGAACATGACCGAGGAAGCGTCCTGCTTCACGAGCGCCGCCAGTTCCTGCTTCAGTTCCTTGAGCATCTCCGCGTACGGCACCTTGACCAGGCTTCCGCCGCGTAGCACCTGAGGGCGCGTGAAGCGGGCCGGCGCGTTGATGTAGTGATAGCCGAGCCGGCCGTCGTCGCACATGAAATACCCCTGGGCCTGGGGGTTTTCGCGCGGCCGAAGGCGGTACAGGATGCTCTTGTTGGCGTCGATGTGGATTGAGCAGCCAGTCGAGCAGTCGGCGCAGACGCTTTCGGTCGTCTTCAAGTTCCAGACGCGGTGCTTGTAGAGGAAGTCCTTGCTGCACAGCGCCCCGACGGGACAGAGATCGACGACGTTGCTCGCCAACTTGTTGTCGAGCGGATCGCCGGGGAAGATGTCGATTTCGGAGTGATGGCCACGCGAGAGGATCTGCAGTTCCGCCTCGCCGCTGTACTCGCGTGTAAAGCGGACGCAACGGCTGCACATGATGCAGCGATCGGTGAAGAGCGTGACGTTCGGTCCGATGTGCGGCTTGTTCGGCGGAGTGTTCTTCTCCTCGATCATCCGCGTTTCGGCCCGGCCGTGATGATAGCTGTTGTCTTGCAGCATGCACTCGCCGGCCTTGTCGCAGACGGGACAGTCGAGCGGATGATTGAGCAGCAGCGCTTCGAGCGAGTCGGCCTGCGACTTCTTCGACTGATGGCCATTGGAGACGACGACGGTGTTGTCGCGTGCCGGAGTCTGGCAGGCGGGAACGACCTTGTTCTCGCCGCTGGGGATCGTCTGCATGACAATGCTGCCGTCGGGCTTGCGTTCGCCAATCTCGACGAGACACATCCGGCAACTGGCGACGACTGTGAGGGCGGGATGCCAGCAGAACACGGGAATCTCGACGCCGGCGCGTGCGGCTGCCTCGACGAGGTTCAGGTGGTCGTTGCCGATATCGACTGCCGTGCCGTTGACGTAGACTGTGGCCATGCGCTCATTCCCCGCGTGTCGAGCCCGCAGCGCCAGCAAGGGCCTTGCTGGCGCTGCGGGCTCGTTGTCACTGCTTCTTCGCCAGCGTTGCCTTCTTGAATTCCTCGGCGGACAACTTCCTCACCGACGCGTCGCCGTACAGCACCCAACCGCCCTTCGTCGGTGTATCCTTCTCGTAGGCCAGCACCGTATTCGACGTTCCTTCCGTCATCTGGACAAGGCCGACGCCGTAGAAGAACTCGATCCGTTTGATCTTCAGATGATTGAGCAGTTTCTTGCTGTTCTCGAAGTACGGAGCGAGGTCTTCCGCTTTCTGCGGAGCGCGGTTGGTCGCGTCGATGCAAGCGTGGAACGCCAGGCCGATCTGCTTGAGATCGTTGACCATCACTCGCTCGTCATCGGCGCGAACGCCGGACGTTACGATCAGTAAGGCGACAGTGGTGAAAACGATTCGCATGGTAGTCTCCTCGCGAAATGACAAGCGGCTCAATGATGCGCCAGTTCCAGCGACAATCGCGAACTCTTCGTGCCGCTCTTGATGTACGACTCGAACTCGGGCCTGAACTTCTTCACCGCGTTCTTGATCGGCCAGCCGGCCCCGTCGGAGAGTCCGCAGATAGTCGTCCCTGGAATGATGCCGATGCGATGGCCGACGTCCGTGAGGATGTCGAGGTCCTCGCGCCGGCCTTCGCCGTGGCGCATGCGGTCGAGGATCTTCAGCATCCAAGCCGTTCCCTCACGACAGGGCGTACACTGGCCGCACGACTCGTGCGCGAAGAAGCGGGCGATGTTGTAACAGACATCGATGATGCTCGTGTCCTCGTCGAAAACCGTGACGGCGGCTGTGCCGAGTCCCATGATCTCGTAGCGAGCCAGGTCGCTGAAGTCGAGTTTGGCGTCGAACTCGTCAGCCCTGAGAATGCCCATGCTGATGCCGCCGGGAATCGCTCCCTTGGCCTTCTTGCCCTTCCAGACGCCCCCGCCGTACTGGTCGATCAACTGCTGCACCGTGAGGCCACAAGGTGCCTCGAATGTCCCAGGCGTATTGATGTGGCCGGAGAGGTTGTAGAGCTTCGGCCCATAACTCCCCTTGCCGGGAGCGCCGGCCGGATCGGGTGAGGGGATGCCCATCGACTTGAACCAGTCCGGTCCGCGCTCGACGATGTGCTTGACGCAAGCCAGCGTCTCGGGATTGTTGACGATAGTTGGTTTGCGGAACGCCCCCTCAACGGCAGGGAACGGCGGCTTGATGCGCGGCCAGGCCCGTTTGCCTTCGAGGCTTTCGATCAGGCCCGTCTCCTCGCCGCAGATGTAAGCGCCGGCTCCACGATGGACGAAGGCGTCCATATTAAAGCCCTGGCCGAAGATATTCTTGCCGAACAGGCCGTGCTGATACGCCTCGTCGATGGCCTTCTGGACGATGCGTGTGGCCGTGCCGTACTCGTAGCGGAAATACAGATAGGCCGTCGAGGCCTTGGTGGCGTAGCAGGTCAGCATGATCCCTTCGAGGACCTGATGCGGGTCGTTCTCGAGGAGATAGCGATTGTTGAACGTGCAGGGTTCGCTTTCGTCGATGTTGACGCAAAGATAGATCGGTCCCGGATGGCCCTTCGGCAGGAAGCCCCACTTGGTGCCGGCGGGGAACCCTGCTCCGCCGCGGCCTCGCAGGCCCGACGCCTTGACCATGTCGGTGATCTGGCCCGGCTGCAATTCGTGGTAGGCCTTCTCGATGACCTTGTAACCGCCGTCGGCGCGATACGAATCGATATCGAGAGGCTTGCCGGCACGGCGGAGCAGGACAGGTTCGGAGGTTGACATATCCCGAGGGATCCTCGAATGGGTGTTTCAATACGGAATGTAGTCCGTCCTATCGATCCACTCCTCAGCCGTCGTCGCATGCCAGATCAGCAACAAGTCCCGCAAGTAAGCGGCCAGCGAAAAGCCCTGCCGCAGAATAACGACCCCGTGTGTATGTCGTCCGGCCGCAAAATGGTCGCTCAGGTGTTGCGGCATCGAGTTTTTGTCCTGTGTGACCAGGATGCGTTCCAGCGCATCCGCCGCGATTAACAAATCCGGATCGAGAGTGCCGCGCGGCGGCATTCCCGGATCGCCTACAAACACGAGGTTCATGGTCGGCTCCTGCTGTTGCAGGGCTTGGGCCAGTGCCGGCCACACATGTTCATCGAACAGGAATCGTGGGATCGTCATCCGCAGTCCGTGCGTTCGCGTCTCGCTGGGCCTTCAATGCACGCAGCCGGAGCAGCACCGCGTCGGGCTCGCGCTGCAAATACTCCTGGTAATACGCCTCCGCGATCTTCTCGCCCCGCTCCATGTAGGCGTCAATATCCGCCTTGTTGTGGAGATAGTATGTCAACGTCGCGAAAACCTCCTCCAGAGTGAGGGTCGGATAGACGTCTCGAACGATTGCTTCACTGGGAACTCCCTGGTTGAACTGTTCGATGACGAACTCGATGGCGATGCGGTGGCCCTTGATGCGGATCTTCTCCGCTTCCCCGAACTTCGTCTCGAGTTTTTCAAACTCGAAGTAATCTTCCAGTTGCATGATTGTGTCTCCCGTGAGAAAGTCGCTACTGTCGCAATTCATTCAGCAGCGCATCCACTTTATCAGGGGTCACATTCAACCGGTAGTCATCGTTTATCAGCACGCAGGGCGCTCCCTCGCAGGCACCGATGCACTCGGAGAACTCGACCGTGATTTTGCCGTCGGCGCTCGTCGCGCCCGGATGGACCTTCAACTTGTCGCACACGTCGGCGAGCAGTTCCTCGCCGCCCCGGATCATGCACGCGAGACTGCGGCAGACCCACAGCCGCGTCCGTCCCAGCTTGGTCTCTTCCGTCTCGCGGAAGAAATTGTAAAAGGTCATCGTGTCGCGGATTTCAGCCGGGCTGAGGTCGAGGATG
>JBBRIK010000468.1:0-5340 GCA_038221045.1 Gemmatales bacterium | reverse complement strand
GCTTGAGGAAGCCCTTGCGCAGCTCGTCCGCCGCCAGTTCGTCGATGGTGCGCACGCGGCGGTTGCCGAGGTGATCGATGTCGTCGATCTTCGCCTCGCGGTTTTCCGGGTCGCGCAACCTGATGACGTAGCGGATGGCGTTGACGTAGTCGAGCGCCTGCAACGTCATCACTTCTTCGGGGATGTTCTGGTTGAACTTGCGGTTGATGCGGAAGCGGCCGACCTTGCCCAGCCGGTAGCGGTTGGCATCCTGGAACTTCTCGCGGAACAGATCCCGCGCCTTCTCCAGTTGCGGCGGGTTGCCGGGCCGCAGCCGCGTGTAGATCTTGAGCAGCGACTGTTCGTGCGTGCGAATCGTCAGTTCGGCGCTGGCCGCCTTGCCGCCGTGGTCCTCCTTGAGCGATTCGAGGATGATGCGGTCCTTGATCTTCGCCGGATTGATGATCGTCAGCGAGGTCAGGCTGCTCTTGGCAATTTTCTCGGCCATCTCCTCCTTGATTTCGAGGTCGCCCGTGGAGGCGTCGAGCAGCACTTCGCCGGTCTCGGGGTCGATGACGTCGCCGCAGGCGATCATCTTGACGAGGTTGGCGGCGTTGCCGGGAGTGACCTTGATTTCCTCGGTCGGATAGAACGCTTTGAGGATGTCGGCGTCGGTCGAAAAGGCCGGGTCCATGGCGCGCAGCAGCGTCATGGAGGAGAACTTGCCCGATTGATCGATGCGAACGCCGAGCGTCTCCTTCTTGGTGACGTTGATCTCGATCCAGGAGCCGCGCTCGGGAATGATGCGGCACGAGTGCAGTTTGCGTTCGCTGGCCTCGGTCTCGACGACGAAATCGACGCCGGGCGAGCGATGCAACTGGCTGACGACGACGCGTTCGGCCCCGTTGATGATGAACTCGCCGCCGCCGATCATGATGGGCATGTCGCCGAGGTAGACTTCTTCCTCGATCGGCTCGGGGTCCTTCATGAGACGCAGCCAGACGCGGAAGGGCCGGCCATAGGTGAGGCGCAGTTGCCGGCACTCATCCGTGTCATAGCGCGGTTTGTCGAGTTGATAGCGGACGTACTCGAGGCGCAGGGTCTTGTCGTAACTTTCGATGGGGAAGATTTCGCGCAGCACGCCTTCCAGCCCGGCCGGCTTGCGCTGGTCGGGAGGGATGTCGAGCTGCAGGAAACGCTCGTAAGAGCGCGTTTGAATATCGGTCAACGGCGGCACCTCGACGGTATCGCCGAAGCGGCCGAAGTTGCGAATCGTTTCCGGGACAATCGTGCGAACGGCCGGGATGGGCATAGCTGATTGCTCCTCCCAAGTGCGAGCAGAAAAACCAGTGAGTGTTACAGGGCCGCGCAGGCGCGTGTCTGAACGCGGCGGCGATTCGAGTGCGCGAGAATCAACGGACGAAGACGGCTGGCTGTCCGCTCGCGCAGTGCGGAGTCTGTTCGGGTGGCGAGAAAGGCCCCGCCGGCTCTCGTGAAAGAGCGAGGACGGAACGCAACCAGCCCCGTGTTCCTTGGGCGAGCGCACGGACTAACCGGCGCTCGTGAGAGACACGAGGCCACAGGGAATGACTGAGGTGTGGCACGCTCGGTTCCACTGTGGGAAAACGTGAGCGGATCGGGCAGTGCACGGCCCAATCCGTCCGGATGACGGGAAGCATCCTGGCTTCCCTCGGCTTTCTTCTATTGAAGCTATCGACTCTCAGCCATCAGTTCTCTGCCGTCAGTAATGACAATCCAGAATGCTTCTGTCTTTGCTGACGGCTGAAAACTGACGGCTGAGAACTTACTTGACCGACGCCTTGCCGCCGGCGTCTTCGAGCTTCTTCTTGACATCCTCGGCGGTCTTTTTATCGACGCCTTCCTTGATGGGCTTGGGAGCGCCCTCGACCGTCGCCTTGGCCTCGGCAAGGCCCTGGCTTGTCAGTTCGCGAACGACCTTGATGACCTGGATCTTCTTGGCCGGGTCCGCGAGGCCGTCGAGCGTGACGGTGAACTCCGTCTGCACCTCGGCCGGAGCCGCGGCGGCTGCGGCCGGAGCCGCGGCGACGGCAACGGCGCCAGCGGCCGCCTTGATGCCGTACTTTTCCTCGAGGTAGTTGCCCAGCTCAACGGCCTGGCTCACCTTGAGATTGGCGATTTGATCGCCCAGACCCGTGATTTCGGATGAGAAGTCTGCCATGGTTGTAAATCCCTTTCTGCGTGCGAGCTGCTGAAGCGGGCAGCCTTGCTTGCGTAATAGCTTCGAGCTGTGAATATCTGGAGAGCGCTCCCTCAAAGAAGGTTCGCGGTTCCCGCCTGATCTTGCCGCTTGCGGCTTTGCAGGCGATCCGCTAGGCCGGCGTCGGCGCGGGTTCCGCTTCCTTCTTCTCGCCGGTTTCTTCCTTCTTCTCGGTGATTTCTTCCTTCTTTTCGCTGATTTCTTCCTTCTTTTCGCTGATCGTCTTGACCTGTCCGGCGACACCCGAGGCCGGCCCCTTCAGAGCGCTGACGATATTGGCGGCCGGCGACATCGCGAGACCGAGGACGCGAGCGATGGCTTCCTGCCGCGTCGGCATCTTCAACGCCTGATCGAACGTGACTGGCTGGCCATCCGCGATCGCTGTTTTGACAGTGACCTTATCCTTGTATTGCGCCCCCTTCTTGACGTCCTTCAGTTCCGTCTCGATGCCACGGCTGAGTTCCGAGACGCTGTTCGCTCCCCAGGCCAGGACGGTTGTCCCCTTCCAGACGGGCGAATCTTCCGGCAGATTCAGGCCGATCTCCTTGAAGACGCGGCGCGTGAAACTGTTCTTGACGACCTGGAGACGAATCTTCTTCTTGCGTAAAGCCGTGCGCAAATGGCCGTCCGAAAGGCAACTCAGCCCCTTGACGCTCAGCACGACGAGGTCCCTCACGCCATCAAAGGTATTCTTGAGGGCGTCCATCTGCATCTGCTTGATGACTTTGCTCATAAGTAGCTCTCAGCTCTCAGCTCTCAGCTTTCATCGGTCGGCCAACAGTTCTCAACCATCCGCTCTCTCAGAAAACGCTGAAAGCTGATGGCTGAAGACTGACAGCTTTCCCGTCACATAGACACAGGAACGCTCGGCGTCATGGTGCCGGCGATCGTGATCGACCTGACGTAGTTACCCTTGACGCCCGATGGTTTGACCGCGCGTATTTGCTCGACGAACACGTTGATGTTCTCCATCAGTTTGTTCTCGTCGAAGCTCATTTTGCCGACGCCGGCGTGGACGTTGCCGCTCTTGTCGGAGCGATACTCTACCTTGCCGGCCTTGAACTCGCGGACTGCCGCCGCGATGTCGCCGCCTGCCTGGACGACCGTACCCGCCTTCGGCGTTGGCATCAGGCCGCGCGGACCGAGGATCTTACCGAGCCGGCTGACCTGGCCCATCATGCCCTGGGCTGCCAGGGCCACGTCGAACTCCAGCCAGTTCTCCGATTGAATCTTCTTGATCAGTTCGTCGCTGCCGGCGAAGTCCGCGCCGGCTTCCTTGGCCTTGGCAACGTCGTCACCCTGGCAGAAGACGACGACGCGCACGGTCTTGCCGACTCCATGGGGCATCGAGATGCTGCCGCGGATCATCTGGTCGGACTGCGTCGCGTCGATGCCGAGCGACATGTGGACCTCGACCGTCTCGTCGAACTTGGCCCGCTTGATCGATTTCAGGACCGAGATCGCCTTCTTGAGCGAAGTCGGACCTTCCTTGGCGATCTTTTCTTTCGTTTTCTTGAGGTGGTTGCGCAATTTCTTGCCGCGGCGCGGTCCAACGCCGGGCTTGGTTTTCTTCTTGGGCCCGTCGTGGCTTACCGTCGCCGGCTTGGGTTCGACGACCATCGGCCCAGAAGTCGGCGCAGCGGCACCTGCCGGAGCGGCGTCCGGCTTGGCCTTCTTTTCCTTCTTCTTCTCTTCGGCAGCCGGGGCGGGCGTGGGGGACGCTTCAGGCGTCTCCGGCGTCTCGGTTGGTTTCTTCTTCGCCATGGTTGGTCCGTCTTGCTTGCGGAGTGTCAATCGGAAAACGATCAGCCCTCGACCGCCAGACCGAGGCTGCGAGCCGTGCCGGCGATGATGCTGACGGCATGATCCAGATCGCGGGCGTTGAGGTCTTGCAACTTCCTCTGGGCGATTTCGCGCACCTGAGTTTGCGACACCTTGAAGCCCTTGTACTTTCCGGACTTCTTGGTCTTTTCTTCGCTGTTGATGCTGTCGCCACCCTGCTTTTTGCCGAGCGGGATGCCGGCCGCTTGCTTGAGCAGCACGGCGGCGGGAGGACTCTTGATGATGAACTCGAAACTGCGATCCGAGTAGACCGTGATGACCACGGGAAGGGTGATGCCCTTCATTTCCTTGGAGCGGTCGTTGAACTGGGTCACGAACTGTCCAATGTTCACGCCATGCTGGCCCAGCGCGGGGCCAACCGGAGGCGCAGGCGTTGCCTGTCCGCCAGGACATTGCAGTTTGATCTGAGCGGTAACGTGACGGGCCATGGCCTGATGTCCTTCGTGTTCACGCCGCGACTCGATGAACGACGCTTCACGGAAACGTCATCCAGCGAGTTCGCGCATTTCGCAAACAATTAGTATAGCCCGAAGCGCAAACAAGGGCAATGGTCCCTCGCTCGCGCTTCGGGCTGATGCCCTCCCGAATTCCCTCTCACACATGCTCGACCTGCCAGTATTCCAGTTCGACACGCATCGGACGGCCGAAGATGACCAACTCGACCGACACCTGGTTCTTATCCTCGATAATCGCCTTCACCTCGCCTTCCATGTCCTTGAACATGCCGTCCTTGACCTTCACATGGTCGGCGATCTCGAAGTCATGCTGCACGGCTGCGGCGGGTTCAGGTTCGCCCTCTTTTTTCTGCACCAGCCAGCGTTTCACCTCGTGGTCAGCCATGGGAGGCGGCGGCTTGTTGTTGGTGCCGCCGACGAAGTCGCCGACCCCGGACGTCTCGCGGAACAGATAGAGGATGCGGTCGTTGAACTCGACCTCGGCCATGATGTATCCAGGCAGCGTCTTCTTCTCACGCGTGTAGCGCTTGCTCTTCCGCATCTCCGTGACCTTCTCGGTCGGGATGTAAATCTGCCCGAAATAATCCTCCAGCCCCTCGATCTTGACCTTGCGGACGATGGCTTCCTTGATCGTTTCCTCGCGGCCGCTCTGCACCTTGACGATGTACCAGTGTTTGTTACTGGGTTTCACCGCCTCGGCTGGCACTCCCGCCTCGCCCGCCTCGGCTGGCGTCTCGGAGATTGCTGACTCCTCCGCCCTTTCATCTCCCTCGTCGCTGACCGCCTCCGGCTCCTCCGCGACGGCAATCGATGCCGGGACAGGTT